>JBDGTC010000127.1:0-639 GCA_042217215.1 Halobacteriaceae archaeon | reverse complement strand
GAGGCGGTAGACGAGGCCGGGGAACTGCTCGGGCTCGTACTCGATGTTCTCGAGACCGAGGCCGATGGCGATGGCGTTGAGGTTGAGCTGTCGCCCCAGGTCGGCGGAGGTGACGATGTTCTGGACGACGATCTCGGGCTCCTCCTCGACCTTGATGTTGAGGTCGCGGAGCTTGTCGAAGACGATGCGCAGCGACTCGTGGACGTCGTCGGTCGACTTCGCGCCCGTGCAGACGATCTTGCCCGAGCGGAAGATCAGCGCCGCGCTCTTGGGGTCCTGGGTGCGGTAGACCAGCCCCGGGAACTGCTCGGGGTCGTAGTCCGCCCCCTCGAGGTCCATGGCGACGCTCTGCAGGTCGAGCTCCTGGCCGATGCCCGTCGACGCGACCACGTTTTCAATGTTGATGGTCTCCTTCGGGTCCGTCATCGTTCGTTATAAGCATCATACTTAAGCTTTATAAAGGTTCGTCCTTCGGCGCTGGTACGTCCAGTCTGGCTTATGTGCCCTCCGGGGTCGTGGACGGGGCGTGGCGGGCCGCTCACGCGGCGCAGACCCGGCGCCACCGTGCGGTTCGGCACCGCGGGCGCGCGGCGCGCCGACCGCCGGCAACGACCCCGCCGGCGGGCCGGGCGCGGGGAA
>JBDGTC010000104.1:0-15225 GCA_042217215.1 Halobacteriaceae archaeon | reverse complement strand
GACACCCCACCGTGCAGAACTGTTTTCCCTGTCGCCCGGTACCACGCCACGCGTGCCCGACACGCGCGACCGGTCGCCCGACGACGACGACCGAGCGGAGGCAGACGAGTACCGGCCACGACCGACGGCGCTCCGCCGCCGGCGCCTGCTCGCGATCTCCGGGGCCGCGGCGACGGGCGCACTGGCGGGGTGTGGCGGAGGCGGCGACGGGTCCACCGCCACCCCCACCGCGTCGTCCGCCACGACGACCGAGCCGGCCCCCGACACGACGACCGCGACGCAGACCCCGACGCCGTCCGCGACGGCCGAACCGACGACGTCGACCGCGACGACGTCGGAGCCGACGACCACGACCGCCGAACTGACAGACCAGCGACAGGTCCTCACGGCGCCCAGCACGCACCACCACCCGCTCGACGGCTTCTCGTCGGCGGACTGGCTGGTCGAGGAGGACCCGGAGATCGTGACGGTGACCTCACTCGACCGAGAAGGGCCGGGGACGCTCCGCGACGCGCTCCGCACGCCCGGACCGCGGATCGTCGTCTTCGAGGTCGGTGGCGTCATCGACCTTCAGAACTCCGAACTCGGCATCCCGACCCGGGAGGACACGCTGCTCGACCGCGACTTCTCGAAGGTCCTCGTCGCCGGTCAGACCGCGCCGCCGCCCGGCATCACGCTCGTTCGCGGCGAGCTCCAGCCCTACGCCCGTGACACGATCATCCAGCACATCCGCGTCCGGGTCGGCGACGAGGTGGACGGCGACTACGACTCGTTCAGCGGCGGCTCGCTCTCCGAGAACCTGATCCTCGACCACTGCACGGCGACGTGGAGCATCGACGAGAACATGAGCGCCGACGGCGGCGCCACGGTCGCCGGGAAGACGTTCTCGAACAACCTCATCGCGGAGGGGCTCTACGACTCGGTCCACTCGAAGGGCCCCCACTCGAAGGGGAGCCTCCTCGAGGAGAACCAGACGAACGTCTCCATCTTCGGGAACCTCTACAGCTGTCACAACGCCCGCCACCCCCGCTTCAAGGGCGGCGTCCACGGCGTCTTCGTCAACAACCTCGTCTACAACTTCGGCGTCGCGGTCGAACTCGGCCTGGAGGGGGACACGCCGACGAAGATCGGCGTCGTCGGGAACCACTTCATCGCGGACGAGGCCACCGACACCGGCACCCCCGTCGTCTGGAAGGAGGGCGGGGAGCACACGCCGCGGGCCTACGTCGAGGACACGGTCTACCCCGACGACATGGCGCTCGTCAGTAACGCGGTGAAGCGGGTCGACGAGTCGCCGCTCTGGCCGGCGGCGCTCTCGCCGATTCCGGCCGAGGACCTGCCCGGGAGCGTCCTCCCGAACGCCGGCGCGCGCCCGGCGGAGCGACCGCAGACCGACAAGCGAATCGTCCGGGACGTCCGCGAGCGGACCGGCGAACTCATCGACACGCAGGCGTCGGTCGGCGGGTACCCCGACCCGGAGCCGACCGAGCGAGCGCTGGACCCGCCCGAGTACGGCCCCGCCTTCGCCGCGTGGCTCCGCCAGCACACGCGCGCCGTCGAACTCGGCGAGTCGCCGCCGACGGGCGGGTGAGGTCCCGAACTCGATACTCGCACGCACCGGTTCCGGCGGCATAGCGAGCCGACTCCAGGCCCCTTTTCTCCCGAACCACCCACCCGAACGCTTACGTGCCGAACCCCCGCCTCTCGGATAGCCTCCGGCCAAGCCACCGGCACACCATGGATCACACACCAGCCTCGCGGGAGGGAACCAACGCGGTGGACCGCCACCCGACCGCCGACCAGACCGGGGCGCTCGCCGGACCCGACGCCGCCGGCACGCGCGTCCGGGCGACCACAGCGAGTGCACTCGCCGTCCTCGTCCTCGCGGTCGGCTGCGCCGCGGTGACAGGCTCGCTCTCGTTCACGGCTGCGCTGGCGGCGGCGGTCTGCGGCCCGACGCTCGCCGACGCCGGCTACGAGCGCGACCTCGCGACCTGGCACAACGTCACGCGCGAGGTCACGGTGGCCGGGCAGACCCGGACCGTGGCCCTCGACAGTCACCTCACCGCCTCCGTGCGGCCGGACGGCGACGACCGCTCGACGAACAGCGGCACGCCACACGGAGGATTTGCCGTGCTCGTCACGCCGCGGGCCTCCTCGCTCGACCAGCCGCTCAATCCGGTCCGCACGCGCTCGCCCGTCGAGCTGGTGTCGGCGCTCGCCGGCGGCCTCGACGCGTACGGGACGCTCTCGGACCGCCGGCGGACCGGCACGGAGCAGGTCACCGTACTCGGGACGGACACGACGCTCACGCGGTTCGCCGCGACCGGGACCGGCGGCGACGGAGAGCCGGTGAATGTGTCCGTCGCCGTCGCGCGGGTGGTCCACGCCGGCGACCACGTGGTGGTCGGGACCGTCCACCGCCGCGGCGACGACGCCGAGCGGGCGCGACTCGACCGCCTGGTGGGCTGTCTGGAACACCCCGCCGGCGGGGACGGCGACGCGGGCACGCCGACCACCGCGGGCGGGACGTCGACCGCCGACGGCGGGCCGCCGACCACCACCGGCGGGACCCCGACCGCGAGTGGCACCGCGTCGTTCGCCGTCGCGGCCAACGTCGTAACGGTCGAGCGGGGCGACGTCGCCGCGGTCCCCGTCTCGCTCACGGGGACCGACACCGCCACGCTGTCGCTCGGCAGTCGCGCGTTGGGCTACGTCGTGCGCGCCGGCCTGACCGACGTCGACAGGGACGGGCAGGTCACCGTGCGCCTGGACACCCACGCCGCGGGGCACTCCCCGGCGTCGCAGGTGGTGTCGGCGACCGGGTCCGACCGCGCCGCAGCGACACGGCTCACCGGGTCGTTCCGCTCGGGACACCGGCTCGCAGCCGAGGCGTACCCGATGAATCTCTCTGTGGGCGGCACTGAGACGGCGGTCGGGATGCTCTCGGTGCAGGGGAACACGTCGGCGGGGTGAGGGGCGATGACGGGCGCAAGCAGACCAGGAGAAACGCCGGTCCCCAAGAGCACCCGGAGCGGGACACCGTCCTGGGGCGTAGTTAAGGCAACGGGGCCCTCGGCGAAGGGCCGAGAACTCGAGTGGTCGAGACAGGCCACTACGGATTCGATCGGGGATTAGGAACCGGCTCTTCCCTGAATGTCGGTACTCCCGCTCGGGTGCGGAGCGGCCCGTTCGTTACTGGATCACGAGCCGCCGCTGCCAAATCGATCGCCAGCCGGACCACCGCTTGGCTTGCAGCCACCCGATCGTCGCGAGGCCGACCCCGGCCAGCGGCGCGACAGACAGCCCGCCCGGGGCGAGGAGATTGCTCCCGATGATCGCGAGACTCGTTACCAGTCCCGCGACCGTGTACGCTCTGGTATACGGGACGCTCACACCACGCCGCCAGGCGTCGGCGAACAAGGAGGTCCCGCCGCCGATTAACCCCACGAACAGCGCGGTGTGGAGCCAGTACCCCACCATCGGATTGATCTCGAGGAGCTGCGAGGGGGCGGAGAGGTCCAGCACCCAGTAGAATGAATGGACCGGCGCCGTCACGGTCGTGGTGATCGCAATGCCGACCGCGACCGCGCCCGCCGCGTACCAGGTGCGGGCCCCGGGGAGGCGCTGCGTCGAGCTGGCAGACGCGGCAAACAGGAACCAGCCAAGCCCGGCGAGCAAGCCGCCGACCATGCTGAGCGACAGGAAAAACTGATCGACGAGCGGATTCTGCGTGAGAAACTGCGCGGCGAACAACCCGTTCCAGATTCCGACGCCCAACACGAAGAGAATGTACGCGAGGCCGTTGTCGCGGTGCCGATAGGCGATGGCGGTCGCGACGTAGAGATATGTCGTGAGTGCCCCGAGGACGGCGGCGCCAGCGAGTAATGCGTGGCTGAGGGCCATTGGTTGCATGGTAAACCATACGGGCAGCGGGGTCATTAAACCGGACGAGCGGGTTCGCTTCCTGAAAACGCCCTCGAGAAAAACCCAGGCGGCGGGGGTTGGGGGGCCCGTCGAACCATCGCGGGTCACGCCACACTGCCGAACGTTCCAGAGGACCCTCGATGTTGTTCGTGGCATTCGGGTCGAATTGACCGGAATTGGCGGTGAGAGTCACCGGGAGAGGTCGGGTGGTAAACGCGCAATTCGCGAAGCGATCCGGGGCCGCCAGCCCGCGGGCCATGGTCCCGGTCGACACGGGTAAGCCGACCTAACGTATCAAATAAATAAGAATACACTAGGCGCACGAAGTCGCTTGATTTCGTCGGGGGAGGGCCCGGTGAAGTGGTGTGTAGTATAGGATGAGTTACATTCCCGGAGCGGGATTTGATCAACGCGAAGACGGTCGGCCTCGCTTCGCTCGGCCCCTGCGTCTTCTCTCGTTCAAATCCGCGTGGTCGCTCCGCTGCTCACGTCCGTTCGCAGCAGGAGCGCCCGGAGCGGGATTTGAACCCGCGTCACGACCGTGACAGGGTCGTATGATGGGCCACTACACCATCCGGGCGAGCGCGTCTCCGGCTACTCCGTTTACAGCCATAAGGCTTTCCAAACTCCAAGACGGCCACGGCACGGCGTCCCACGACAGCCGCGCTACCGCCTGCCACGACGGCCACGCCACCACGCCCCACGCGTCCACCGACTCCGAGGATTGAAGGGGCCAGCCGTCGCGCCTAGTGGCGATGCGCCGGGACCACCTGCTCACCACGAAGGGGCTCTCGCGTGGCGACATCGAGGCCGTCCTCGACCGCGCGGCCGAGTTCGCCGCGGACCCGGCCGCCCACCGCGACCGCCACCCGGGCGCGCTGCTCGCGCTCTGCTTCTTCGAACCGAGCACGCGCACCAAGATGAGCTTCGAGGCCGCGATGAAGCGCCTCGGCGGCGACGTCGTCGACATGGGCTCGGTGGAGTCCTCGAGCGTGAAGAAGGGCGAGTCCCTCGCCGACACCGTCCGCGTCATCGAGGGGTACGCCGACGGCATCGTGCTCCGCCACCCCAGCCAGGGGGCGGCGACGCTCGCCAGCGAGTTCGTCGACGTGCCGCTCATCAACGCCGGCGACGGGGCGGGCCACCACCCCACGCAGACGCTGCTCGACCTCTACACCATCCGCGAGACAGCGGGGCTCGAAGAGCTCACCGTCGGCGTGATGGGCGACCTGAAGTACGGCCGCACGGTCCACTCGCTCGCGACGGCGCTCACGCGCTTCGACGCCGACATGCACTTCGTCAGCCCGGAGAGCCTGCGGCTCCCCGAGCACGTGCGCTACGACCTCGCGGAGAGCGGGAGCCGGGTGGCCGAACACGAGCGCCTCGAGAGCGTGCTCGGTGACCTCGACGTGCTGTACGTCACCCGCATCCAGCGCGAGCGCTTCCCCGACGAGGACGAGTACCAGAAGGTCGCCGGCCAGTACCGCATCGACGAGGCCACCCTCGAGGCCGCGCGCGACGACCTCACCGTGATGCATCCCCTCCCCCGCGTCGACGAGATTGCGCCGGAGGTCGACGACACCACCCACGCCCACTACTTCGCACAGGCCCACAACGGCGTCCCGGTCCGGATGGCCCTCCTGGATTCGATGCTATGAGCGACTCAGACCACGAGCTGCGCGTCAGCAAGATTCGCAACGGCACCGTCATCGACCACGTCCCGGGCGGGCAGTCGCTCAACGTGCTCGCCATCCTGGGCATCGACGGCGCCGGCGGCGAGACCGTCTCGCTCGGCATGAACGTCCCCAGCGATCGCCTCGGGCGCAAGGACGTCGTGAAGGTCGAGGGCCGGGAGCTCTCCCAGGACGAGGTCGACGTCCTCTCGCTCATCGCGCCCGACGCCACCATCAACATCATCCGGGACTACGAGGTCGCGGACAAGCACCGCCTCGCGCGCCCGGGCCGCGTCTCGGGCGTCCTCGCGTGCCCGAACCGCCACTGCATCACGAACGCCGACGAACCCGTCGACGCCTCCTTCGAGGTCCTCGAGGACGGCGTGCGCTGCGAGTACTGCGAGACCATCATCCGCGAGGATATCGCGGACCACATCGCCCCCGGCTGAGTCCTCGCTGTCGCGTTCCTCCGATCCAGTCTGGCACACGTCACGTCGTCGAGAACAGGGTCCGCCGGCGGCGTTACTCGTCGTCGGGGTGCTCGACGGCCTCGTCGTCGATGTCGAGGTCCTCGACGAGCTCCTCCGCGTCGGCGTCGGACTCCTCGATGGCCTCCTCGAGGTCCCCGAGGTCGACGCCCTCGCCGCCCGCGCCGCCGCCCATCATCCCGCCCATGCCGCCCATCGGCGAGGGCTGGGGCTCGATGACCTCCTCGATGACGACGCGGTCGATGCCGAGCCGCTCGATGACGTCCTGGGCGACCTGCTGCTTCGAGAACATCCACTGCTGGTTGAACTGGAGCTGGGGGTCGCTCTCGATGTACAGCGTCTCGACCTCTTTCGTCTGGGTCTCCGTCGTGGGCTCGGCGTCCTCGTCGGCGTCCTCGTCCGGTTCGACCGTGACCTCCTCCTCGACTTCCTCGGTCTCGAGGCGCATGTCCAGCTCGACGTCGAAGTAGCTCTGGAACATGCCCCGGGCCTGCTCGATGGGGTCGTCGACCTGCTCGAGGATCTCGTACTCGTACTCGATGTCCTCGCCCGCCAGCGGGTGGTTGAAGTCGACGCGGGCGCGGCTGCCGACGATGGTCTGGACGTGGCCGTGCTCGCCGTCGATGTCGACGTGGGCGCCGGGGTAGCGGTCGTCCTCGGGCAGTCGCTCGACGCTCACGACGCGGAGCTCCTCCTCGTCGTACTCGCCGAAAGCCTCCTCCGCGGGCACGACGACGGAGCCCTTGTCCCCGACCTCGCGGCCGATGATGTCCTGCTCGACGGTCTCGAAGAGCTGACCGGCGCCGAGGACGAGCGTGCGGGGCTCGAACTCGCGGTCCTCGGTCTCGACGTCTGCCTCCTCGGCGACCTCGCGATCGGTGGTGTCGACGAGGTCGCCGTCCTCGACGGTCCGGGCGGTGTACTCGATGCGGATGAAGTCGCCGTCGGCGAGTCCACCCTCGTCCTCGGCGGACTCCTCGGCCGCTTCTGCGGCCTCGTCGGCCGCGTCGTCCTCGGCCAGGTCGGCGCCGCTGTCGTCGCTCATACGGAGAGTGTCTCTCGTTCGGTCCTTAAGGAGCACGGTTTGCTGGTGGCGCGAGCGAGCGTGTGCCGCTTTGCGGCACCGCGACGCTCGTGCCACCGAACGGGCGAGCGGTGAGTGAGCGGCGCGTGGCGCGAGCGTAGCGAGCGCCACGGAACGCGCGAACGGCGCAGCGAGACCGCCAGACGGGCCGCGAGCAGGGCGCTCGTCTTCCACCAACCCGGACCCCACTCCGGAAGACCCAACCCCCAGCCCCCACACCACGTCACCATGTACGAGGTGGAGCTCAAGCTCCGCGCCGACCACGGTCCCGTCCGGGACGCGCTGTCCCAGCGGGAGGCCACGCCGGCCGAGCGCGTCGTCCAGGTCGACACCTACTTCGACGCGCCCCACCGTTCCTTTGCCGAGACCGACGAGGCGCTCCGCCTGCGGCGCGAACGGGTGGTGCCGGCCGACGGCGAAACCCGGGACGGCGACGGCGAGACGGCCGTCGGCGACGGACCCGGACGCGAGACGGCCGTCCTCACCTACAAGGGCCCGCTCGTAGAGGCGGCGTCGAAGACGCGCCGGGAGCTCCAGACCGGCGTCGAGTCGGGCGAGGAGCTCGAGGCGCTGCTCGGCGCCCTGGGCTTCGAGCCGGCCGCGACCGTGACCAAGGAGCGCGAGCGGTACGACCTCGAGGGCTACACCCTCGGGCTCGACGCCGTCGAGGGCCTCGGCGAGTTCGTCGAGATCGAGTGCGAGGTCGAGAGCGAGGGGGACATCGCCCCGGCGCGGGAGGGGGCCGCATCGCTGCTCGCCGACCTCGGGCTGGACCCGGACGACCAGGTCCGGACCTCGTACCTCGGACTGCTGCTGGCCGAGGACTGACGGGCCGATTACCGCGCGACATGGAGGGACGGCGGGCCATACCCCAGCGTTATATCACGCCGCGCGCGTACGCCCGGGCATGACCGAGACCCACCGGAACGTGCGGGTCAACGCCCTCGACCGCGGGGCGGTCGAGGACCAGGCCGTCGAGATCGTGGAGCGCAAGGGCATCGGCCATCCCGACTCCATCTGCGACGGCGTGGCCGAGGCCGTCTCCCGGGCGCTCGCGCGGGCCTACATCGACCGCGTCGGGAACGTCCTCCACTTCAACACCGACGAGACACAGCTCGTCGCCGGCTCCGCGAACCCGCAGTGGGGCGGCGGCGAGGTGGCCGAGCCGATCTACCTCCTCATCGTCGGGCGCGCGACGAAGGAGTACGAGGGGACGAAGATCCCCGTCGACTCCATCGCGCTCCGGACGGCGCGGGAGTACCTCCGCGAGCACCTCCCCGAGCTCAACCTCGAGGAGGAGGTCGTCGTCGACGTCCGGCTCGGCGAGGGCAGCGGCGACCTCCAGACGGTCTTCGGCGAGGAGGGCCGCGAGGTGCCGATGGCCAACGACACGAGCTTCGGCGTCGGGCACGCGCCCCTCACCGAGACCGAGGAGCTGGTCCTCGAGACCGAGCGCCACCTCAACGGCCCGTACCACGACGACCACCCGGCCATCGGGCCCGACGTGAAGGTGATGGGGAAGCGCGAGGGCGACCGCATCGACCTCACCGTCGCGGCGTCGGTCGTGGACCGCTACGTCGCCGACGTCGAGGACTACGAGGCCGAGATCGAGTCCCTTCGGGAGTACGTCCGCACCCTGGCCGACGAGTACACCGACCGCTCGGTGAAGGTCCACGTCAACACCGCCGACGTTCCCGAGCGCGGCAAGGAGGGGCTCTACCTCACCGTGACCGGCACGAGCGCGGAGATGGGCGACGACGGGTCGGTCGGGCGGGGCAACCGCGCGAACGGACTCATCACGCCGAACCGCCCGATGTCGATGGAGGCGACCAGCGGGAAGAACCCGGTCAACCACATCGGGAAGCTCTACAACCTCCTCGCCACTGACGTCGCGCGTGCCGTCGTCGACGAGGTCGACGGCATCCGCGACCTCCGCATCCGCCTCCTGAGCCAGATCGGCCAGCCCATCGACCAGCCCCACGTCGCCGACGCACAGGTCGTCCCCGCGGAGGGGTACACCACCGCCGACCTCGAGGACGAGATCACCGCCATCGTCGACGGGCGCCTCGCGAACGTCACGGACATCACCCAGCGCATCATCGACGGCGAGCTCTCCACGTTCTAGCGTCGAAGGCGGTCGACGTCCCCGCCGCGCGCCCGAAACCGTATAGGGCGGCGGCCCGCAACCCACGTCCATGGCCCCCGGCAGCCCGGACGAGTCCGCGACGGGGATGACGGAGGTCTGTCTCGTCGCGACCGAGGACGTCGGCGAGGACCTCGCCACCGAGCTGCTGGACTCCCCCACCGCCCGCGCCGCGCTCTCGGCCTACGAACTGCGCGAGCCCTTCGCCAACGCCATCGCGCTCGAGACCATCAGCCTCGGCGCGGCGATGTCGCTGCTCAACGACCTCGACTGGTACCTCACCCGCTACGTGCAGGACGCGCTCGTCCGGGTGCCCTCCATCTCGGAGACGGAGTACCTCTCCCGCCCGCTCGCCCGCGCGGTCCGGGAGGGAGCGGTGGACCCCGCCGACACCGGCGCGCGGCTGAAGGTCTACGGCGTCGAGCGGCGCTCGCCCGACGACGAGGGCGATGCCGGGGGCGACACGGACCAGCCGCCGGGCGAAGCGGACGCCGCAGAGGCCGCGGGCCCCGCCGGCACCACCGGGCACGAGGAGGACGCACCCGACAGTGGGCCCGGCGGCGCCGTCGCCGGGTCCCAGCGCAGGGCGGTCGACGTGTCCGCGGGGACGGCGTGGCTCGTCGAGCCACTCTACGTCAGCCGTACCGACGGGACGGTGCCGTCCTACGACCTGCGGCCGGTCGTGGACACGCTCGTCGTGCGCATCACCGCGGACGAGTTCGCGTAGCAGCCGGGGCGACCGCCCGAGTGCCCCGGTAGCCGGGGTCAGTCGAACAGGCCCGCCGAGAGGTAGCGCTCGCCGGAGTCCCAGAACACCGTCACGACGAGCGGCGCGTCGGGCTGGTCGGTCGTGACGAGGTCGTCGGCGCTCGCTTCGACCATCGCGGCGGAGGGCTCCTCCGGGTCGAGGCTCCCCTCGCCGGCACCTGCTCCCTCGGGTGCGGGCTCGCCGCCGACGGCGACCGGCGCGCTCCCGTCGGTCGCCGCGCGTCCGTCGGCGAGCCGGCGGGCGACGCGTCGCGCGGCGAGGTTCGACGCGCCCGAGGACTGCCCGACGATGATGCCCTCATCGCGCGCGAGGCGCTTGCACTCCGCCTCTGCGGCGTCGAGGGGGACCGTCTCGACGCCGTCGAGGAGGTCGACGTCGAGGAGGTCGCTCACGAACCCCGGACCCATCCCCTGGAACTCGTCGGTGCCACCGGCGCCCGTGGAGAGCACCGGGCTCGCCGCGGGCTCGACGGCGACGATGGGCACGTCGGGGAACGCCTCGCGGAGCCGTCGCCCGACGCCGGTGATGGTGCCGCCGGTCCCGACCCCGGCGACGAACGCGTCGACCGCGCGGCCGTCGAGTTCGTCGAGTATCTCCGGGCCCGTGGTCTCGTAGTGGGCGTCGGGGTTCGCGGGGTTCTCGAACTGCCTGAGCTGGACCGCACCGCCGGCCTCGATCTCGTCTGCGCGCTCGCGCGCGGCGGAGATGTCCCCCTCGACCAGTTCGATGTCGGCGCCGTAGGCCCGCATGAGGCGCCGGCGCTCCTCGGACTTCGAGGCGGGCATGACGACCGTGAGGTCGTACCCCTTCGCGGCGGCGACCATCGCGAGCCCGATGCCCGTGTTCCCGGAGGTGGGCTCCACGAGCCGGTCGCCGGGCGCGATGGCGCCCTCGGCCGCCGCGCGCTCGACCATCGCCAGGGCCGGCCGGTCCTTCGCGGAGCCGCCGGGGTTGAACGACTCCACCTTCGCGGCCACCGTCGCGCCGGGCGGCGAGCCGACCCGGACCAGCGGCGACCCGAGGGTGTCGAGGATGCCGTCTCGCATCGCCGCCGGCTACGCGGCCCCCGGTTAAACCCCTGCGGGACCCGACAGCGGGTGCCGGGAGCGCAGGGGACCGGCGGGCCGTGTACCGGTGGCGATCGTCCGCAACCTCGGTGCGCTTATACCCGGCAGGGGCCTACGGAGGCGCATGACACTCGACACGATGGAGCCGACGCCAACCTTCGACCCGGAGGCGAACGCCGACGTGGTCGACGCGTTCGCCGCCCTCGGCGAGGACGTCACGGTCCACGTCTGGGGCGGGGACTGGTGTGGGGACTGCCGCGCGCTGCTCCCGGACTTCGGCGCCGCCGTCGCGGCCGCCGGCATCGCCGACCGCGTGGTCCACCACGCCGTCGACGAGGAGAAGCAGGGCCCCGGCGTCGATGAGTACGGCGTCGAGTACATCCCGACCATCGTGGTCGAGCGGGAGGACGCGGACGGCGAGCACGAGGAGCTGGCCCGCTTCGTCGAGAGCGAGGCCCTCCCGCCCGCCCGGTACCTCGCCGCGCAGTTGAGCGAGGACATGGCGGCGCCGTAGGACCGCGCGCCGTTCAGGTCCCGTGCGGCCCGAGGTCGGCCGCCCACCCGGGCACCGCCGCGGCGTCGGTCAGCGGTGGCGAGCACGCGCGCCGGCAGACGTAGTAGGTCGGCGCGGCGTCCGAGGTCGGCGCATCGTCCGTCGAGCCGTCCTCCCCCGCCGAGCCGTCGCGCCCGGCCCAGACCGGCGGCTCGGCGCCGTCCAGGTCCAGCCGCTCGAGCCACTCAGCGAGGTCCGCGTCGTCGGCGGGTCGCGGCGCGAGGACGAGCCCGGGGAGGTAGGTGTCGGCGAGGACGCCCCGGAGCGCGGCCGGCAGCCCGTTGGCGGGCTCGGGCAGCACCGCGGTCACCTCGAGGTGGCCGGTTGCGAGCGCGTCCGTGGCGAGCGCGAGCGAGACGTGCCGCAGCGGCGACTCCCGGACCGACGGCGCGTGCGTGTCGAGGGTCGCCGCGGCCACGTCGGCGAACGCGTCGTCCGCGCGGAAGTGATCGAGCGCGAGGAGCACGTCGGCGGCGACGCCGGTCGCCGAGGGCGTCGAGGAGTCGTCGACGGACTGCGGACGGGCGATGAGGTCCTCCCCGCTCGCGGGCGTGAAGTACAGCGTCTCCGCCTCGGCGTCCCAGAACTCCGCGACGACGACCCCGGTGAGGTCCAGCGCGAACGCGAGGTGGTCGACCTCGCCGGTCACGCCGTAGAGCGCGAGTGCGCCGTCCGCGAGGAAGGCGTAGTCCTCGAGGTAGCCCGCGCCCGCGGCGTCGCCGTCGGCGTACCGGCGGGCGAGGCGGCCGGCGTCGGCGTCCCAGCAGTGCGCCCGGACGAACCCGAGCGCTGTGGCCGCGCGCGCGGCGTACGCGTCGTCGTTCAGGATCCGCGCGCCGTCGGCGAGCGCGCGGATCGCGAGGCCGTTCCACCCCGCGATGACCTTCTCGTCGCGGGGCGGGCGCGGGCGCTCGGCCCGGACCTCGCGGAGCCGGTACTCGGCGGCGGCGAGGCGGTCCACGACCGCCGGCTCGTCGAGGTCGGAGGCGTCGGCGAGCTCCGCCACGCTCGCGTGTTGTGTGAGCACGCTCTTTCCCGCCACGTCGCCCACCTCGTCGACGCCGTAGCGGTCACAGAACAGGTCAGCGTCGAGTGGGTCGTCGAGCGCCGCGTGGACCTCGTCGGGGGTCCAGACGTAGTAGGCGCCCTCCTCCCCGTGGTCATCGGCGGCCGGCCCGCCCGCGGCTGCGGCGGTGGCGTCCGCCGTCCCGTCGCCCCCACCGTCGCGCCGCGACGCGGGCGGCGGGCTGCGCGCGTCGAGCGAGCTGAAGAAGCCGCCCTCGGGGTGTGAGAGCTCGCGGTCGAGGAAGGCGAACGTCTCGCGTGCGACCGCGGCGTACCGCTCGTCGCCGGTGACCTGGTGGGCCGCGAGGTACGCGCGCGGCAGCGTGGCGTTGTCGTAGAGCATCTTCTCGAAGTGGGGCACCACCCACTCGCGGTCGGTGGTGTAGCGGTGGAACCCGCCGCCGAGCTGGTCGCGGAGGCCGCCGTCGGCCATCGCGTCGAGTGTCTCGACCGCCACGTCGCGGAACGTCTCGCGGCCGATCCGGTCGTGGGCACGCAGGAGCGCGCGGAGCCGTGCCGGGTGGGGGAACTTCTGGTCGCGACCGAACCCGCCGAACTCGCGGTCGGCCGTCCGCACCGCGGCCTCGGCGGCCGCGAGGAGCGGGCCGCCGTCGCTTGCGTCGTGCGACGCGACGCCCTCGCCGGTGGAGGCGTCGCCGGCCGCGTCGGGAGGGGCGTCCCCGGCTGCCGCGCCCGGTGTGCCGTCCGGCACCGACTCCAGCTCCTCGGCGGCGACGGCCGCCCACTGCTCGGCGCGGTCCTCGATCTCCGCGCGCTCCTCGGGGTCGGCCCACGCCGCGGCGACGTCCTCGAGCAGCTGGCCGAAGCCGGGCTGGCCGCGCGTGGGCTCTGGCGGGAGGTAGGTCGCGACGTAGAAGGGCTTCCCCGCGGGCGTGAGGAAGGCCGAGAGCGGCCACCCGCCGCGGCCGGTGACCTGCTGGCAGACGGTCATGTACACCGAGTCGACGTCCGGGCGCTCCTCGCGGTCGACCTTCACCGGGACGAAGTCCTCGTTCAGCCGAGCGGCGATCTCGGGGTCGGAGAACGACTCCTCCTCCATCACGTGACACCAGTGACACGCGGCATAGCCGATGGAGAGGAAGACCGGCACGTCGCGCTCGCGGGCCGCGGCCAGTGCGGTCGCGTCCCACGGCTGCCAGTGCACGGGATTGTCGGCGTGCTGCCGGAGGTACGGACTCGCCTCCTCGTCGAGGCGGTTCCGGGCCCACGGCGCGGCGTCGGCGTCGTCCCCTGTCATGCTACGGACTACGCCGTGGGGCCCCAAACCACCGGCGGTCCGATGGCACACGCCCTGGGCGGTCGCGCCGCGGGCGCTCACCGCTCACGGCGGGGGCCGGAGCGCGCTCCGCTCGAGCAGCGCCTCGGCGACCAGCGCGAGCAGCACGAGGAAGAAGGCAGCGAGCCCGGCGACCGTGAGCCACCCCGCGACCCGGAGACCGACCTGCCCCGTCGCGGGGGCCGCGAGCGCGCCCGTCGTCGTCCAGTACGCGTAGAGCCCGAGCGGCGGGCCGACGGCCAGGAGGCCCACGCTCGCGACCCAGATCACCCACACCGACCGGCGGGGACGGCCGGCCGGCGTCGCGGCCCGCGTGCGGCGGGCGAGCCACGCGACGAGGGCCGCCGGGACGAGTGCGAGGGCGCCCAGCACGGCGGCTCCGGCGAGTCCTGGCACGGGTGCCCGTACGGCCGGGTCGGCATAAAATCACGTGCGGCACTCCCCCGAAGAGTAACCTTTACCGTCGCGTCGGTCCCCCGCTCGTGCATGGACGAGACCGTCCTCCTCGTCGGCGGCGGGGGCCGCGAGCACGCCATCGCGCGCGCCCTGGCCGGGGACTGCGAGCTGTACGCCTGTGCGTCGAACCGCAACCCCGGCATCGCCGACCGCGCCGCCGGGCTCGAGACCCTCGACACGACGGACCCGGAGGCGGTCGTGGAGTACGCCGGAGCGGTCGACGCCGACCTCGCGGTCGTGGGTCCCGAGGCGCCACTCGCCGCGGGCGTCGCGGACGCCCTCGACGACGCCGGCGTCTACGCCTTCGGCCCGCACGCCGACGCCGCGCGCATCGAGACCGACAAGGCGTTCCAGCGCCGATTCATGCGCGACGCGGACATTCCGGGCTGCCCCGAGTTCGAGGTGTTCGACGACGCCGACGCGGCCGCCGACCACGTCACGAGCGTCGACGGCGACGTCGCCGTGAAGCCGGTCGGACTCACGGGCGGGAAGGGCGTGCGGGTCACGGGCGACCAGCTGAGCAAGCCCGAGGCGGCCACGTACGTCCGCGAGGCCGCGTACGACGACTGGGTGGTCGAGGAGCGCCTCGTCGGCGAGGAGTTCACGGTCCAGGCGCTGGTCGCCAACGGCGACGTCCGCCCGACGCCCGCCGTCCAGGACCACAAGCGCGCCTACGAGGGCGACGAGGGCCCCAACACCGGCG
>JBDGTC010000125.1:0-15269 GCA_042217215.1 Halobacteriaceae archaeon | reverse complement strand
GAGGAGCCCCGCACCCAGTTCATGAACTTGTCGAACTTCGTGAGGATGAACGGGGTGGAGCCGAAGGCCTCCCGCAGCCGGGAGTTGAAGCGGTCGTCGACGCCGGGGCCCGTCCGGGCCTCGCGGGTCTTCGCACTCGGGGTTGCGGTGTCGACGATCGAGTCGCGCGGACTGTCGCTCATGGGTGCCTCCTGGTCATTGTCGTGTCTCCTGGCCCCCGTCGGCGCGGGAGCCCTCGTCGCCCGACGGGCCGGCGTCGCGCGTCACCGCTCCCGGCCGCGCGGTCGGCCCGGCCGAGGGGCTCCCGCGGGTGCGAGCCGGGGTCGGGCGCGCGGTCTCGTGGACGCGCCCCGGGTTCCGGACCCACCGGACGGCGCCGTTGCGCCACGCCCAGACGAGGCCGACCACGAGCACGCCGACGAACACCAGCATGGGGACGAGCGCGCGGTAGAGACCGGCGCTCGCGACCGCGTCGCGGTAGACGACCGTCCACGGGAAGATGAGGACGGTCTCGACGTCGAAGACCACGAACAGCAACGCGACCATGTAGTACTGGATGTTGAACCGGATGCGCGTGCCGCCGGTCGGCACCTCGCCGCTCTCGTAGACGGCGCGCTTGCCCTGCTCTGGGACGCTGGGGCGGAGCAGCGCCGAGAGGGCCATCATCCCGAGCGGGATGGCGACGGCGACGAGCGCCAGCGCGCCGATTGCGATCCATTCGGTCACGGACGTGCCGGGCTTCGGAGCCCACCGTTATAAGCGTTCAGTTACGGCACTGCGCCCCCTCGACGGCGTTTTCGGGCGTTTCAGCGCTGCTCGCGGAAACCCGGGGTGCCGAGCTCGTGCAGCCGGCGGGAGGTCGCCGCCACGTCGTCGCCCTGCCCCTCGTGGGCCGCGACGAGGCGCTCGCGCAGTTCGTCGTGCTCGCGCGCGAGGATCTGGACGGCCGAGAGCGCGGCGTTGTAGGACTTCCCGGCGTCGACGGCCACGATGGGCGCGCCGGTGGGCATCCCGATGACGGAGTCCACGGACTTCTCCTGGACGGGCACGCCGATGGTCGGGACGGGGTACGCGATGGAGGCGACCATGTTCGGCAGGTCCGCGGACTTGCCGCCCGCGCCCGCGACGATGACGTCCACGCCGCGGTCGGCTGCCGTCTCGGCGTACGCCGTCATCAGCGAGGGGGTCCGGTGGGCGGAGGTGACGTACGTCTCGAAGGTGAACCGCTCCGCCGGCGGGTCGTCGTAGTCGGTGACCTCCGCGAAGCCCAGCTCGGTGAGCGCGTCGTGGGCCCCGCGGCTGCGGGTGTCCGCGCGCCCGTCACCCATCATCACGTCGAGGTCGGAGTCCGACCCCATCACGATACCGACGTCGGGCGTCTCGGCGGCCGGGCGGTCCCGCTCGGCCTCCGCGTGCAGGTCGTCGATCAGGGCCTCGAGTTCGCCGGGCATGGCGGGTCCTGCGCGCCGCCGCCTACTCAAGGTGGCGGGTTCAGGACGCCGGCGGGACCTCGTGCCTGCGCCGCCCGGTCGGCACGGCCACCGGCCGGGGCCTCACTGGAAGGTCAGCCCGTCGCGCAGCGTCGTGACGCGCTCGAGCGCGTCGGCGGCGTCCTCCCCCTCGTCGGGGGCCGCCACGGCCGTGAGGTGGCCCATCTTCCGGAGCGGCCGGGCCTCGCGCTTGCCGTACCAGTGCAGGGCCGCGCGGGGCGCGGCGAGCACGCCGTGGGCGCCGGTCAGGCGCGCGGGGACGGGCTCGTCGACGTCGCCGAGGACGTTCGCCATCGCCGCGGGCGCCCGGAGGTCGGACGACCCGAGCGGCGCCCCCAGCACGGCGCGGACGTGCTGGGCGAACTGGGAGGTGTCCGCGCCCTCGATGGTGTAGTGCCCGGAGTTGTGCGGGCGCGGCGCGATCTCGTTGACGAGGATCTGTCCGTCCGCCGTCTCGAACAGCTCCACGCCGAACACGCCCCGCCCCGAGAGCACGCCGAGCACGTCGAGCACCGTCTCGCGGGCGCGCTCGCGGACCGCCGGCGCCGTGCGGGCCGGGGCGACCGTCTCGCGGAGGATCTCGGCCCGGTGGACGTTCTCGACGACCGGGAAGGCGTCGAGGACGGCGCCGTCGCCGTCGGCCGTGGCGTCGCCGTCGCCCCCGGACGGCGGGGCGTCGCCCGCCCCGCGCACCCCGATGGCCGAGAGCTCCCGCTCGAAGTCCACCATCCGCTCCGCGACGAACCCCTCGAGGTCGTCGAACGCCGCCTCGGCGTCGGCCACGCGCTCGACCGGCGCGTTCCCGCGCCCGTCGTAGCCACCGCGGCGCGCCTTGAGCATCAGGGGAGCGCCGAGGTCCTCGAGGGCGGCGCGCAGGTCGTCGGGCCCGTCGACGGCCCGGAAGTCCGGGACGGGGATGCCGGCGTCGGCGAGGGCCCGCTTCTCGACGAGCTTGTCCCGCGCGACGCGGACCGACTCGGGGTCCGGGTGGACGGGGACGCCGTACTCCTCGCGCACTCGCGCCAGGAGGTCGGGGTCCGCGAGCTCGATCTCGACGGTGAGCACGTCCGCACGCTCGGCCAGCCGGGCCACGGCGTCGGGGTCGTCGAAGTCGCCGACGACCTGGTCGTCCGCCACGGTGGCGGCGGGGCAGTCCGGCGTCGGGTCGAGCACCACCACCGCGACGCCGAGGGGCGCCGCGGCCTCGGCGAGCATCCGGCCGAGCTGTCCGCCGCCGACCACGCCGAGTACCGGGGGCTCGCCCCCGAGCGCGTCGAGGCCAGGAGCGTCGGGGCCGGAGGCGTCGGGCCCATCCGGCGCTGTGTCGCTCATGTCCCGGCGGTCGCAGGGGCGGCTGATAGGCGTCGCGGTTCGGGGCGCGGAGGGCGAGGGAACGCGTCGGGCTACCCGGGCGGGGCCACGGCCCGGGTGGCGACCGCCGGAGCCGACACGCCGCGGCGGGCGGGGGCCGCCGGTGGGGCCCCGGCGTCGGTCGCGACGCCCGCCTCGTCCACGTAGTCGGGGTGGACGAACACCGTCACCCAGACCTCGTTGTTCGGTATCTCGAGCACGATGGCGAGCTTCTCGGAGCGCCAGTAGTCCGACAGCGTCCCGTTGATGTCCCCCGCCGTCTGGGCGATGCGCGCGGAGCCGACCGACGGCGCGATGACGACGGGCGGGCGCCGCTCGGCGAGGTCCTGGACGAAGCTGGTGTGGGAGGTGTTGGCGTCCATCGTCCCGAGGTACCAGGGGTACGGCTGGCGGTACAGCTGCGTCTTGAAGTGGCCCCCGTAGAACACCACGTCGACGCCGTTCTCGTTCGCGGCCACCACGCGGCGGAGGCGCTCGACCATCGGCTTGTGGTTGTCGTCGGGCTGTCCGTACTGGACCATCGGTCCCGGGTCCTGGGGGTGGAGGTACGCCGGCCCGACCGCGGCGACCGCGACCTGCGCGCCGACCAGCAGGAGGACCACCACCGCGAGGGCGACGCCCACGGTGTCGTCGACGACGAAGGCGCGCTTGCCGCGCCGGTAGACGACGCCGATGCCGACCGCGGCGGGGACCGCCAGGGGCACCACGGTGTGCACGGCGTTCCACGCCGCCTGGATGTCGGTCGCGAGCGGGTAGATGAACAGCGAGGCGAGCCCCCAGTAGCCCGCGAAGGAGACGAGGTCGCGCGGGCCGTCACCGGTGTAGCGATCGACGAGGATGCCGACGGCGGCGAACACACAGACAACCGCCGCCCCGGCCACGAGGACGTCGACGTAGCTCCGGAAGAAGGGGAGGTAGGCGTGGTCCTGCTTCCCGCTGCCGACCCAGAGCCCCCAGAACGACTCCCAGGAGCCCAGGGTCGCCCCGACGAGCAGTTCGGGGAGGCGGAGCGGGTTCGCCAGCGCCTCGCCCACCCCGACGTCGGGCGCCGCGGGGACGTCCGGGGGGTCCCGCGGCGCGTAAAAGACCACGACGACGGCGAGGAACTCGACGCCCGCGAGGGCGAGGGTCCGCCACCACGCCCGGAGGCGGGCGAGGACGTCCCCGGCGTAGGCCTCGAGGGCCGCGCCGGCCGAGCCGGTCCCGGTCCGCGCCACCCGCACCCGGTGGTCGACGACGAGCGCCAGCGCGCCGACCCACGTCCCGACGTAGACGATGACGTTCTCCTTCGTCGTGAACGCCAGCGCGAGGGCCGCCGCCGCGGCGTAGACGTACCGCCGGTCGTCGGTGTCGAGCGCCCGGACCGCGAAACCCACCGCCGCGAGCGCGAACCCCGCGAGGAGGACGTCGTTCCGCATGAACCGCGAGTAGTACAGCAAAATCGGGTTGGCGGCCAGGAGGCCCGCCAGCGCGACGACCTCGTGGCCCCGGAGGCGGTCCCGGAAGAGGTACGCCACCAGGGGGAGCAGGCCGCCGACGAGGGCGACGACGGCGCGCGCCACGAAGTCCGACGCGCCGAAGACCTCGAACGTCAGGTGGTTCACCTGGAACAGGAACGGGCCGTGGACGATGGGACGGTAGTAGTACGACCCGCTCTGGACGTACTCGATGGTCCGCAGGCCGGCGCGGGCCTCGTCCTGGTGGGCCGACCGGAAGCCCAGCGTCCAGAAGCGGGCGAGGAGGGCGACCGCGGTGGCGAGGAGGACGCCGCCGAGGACCGGGTCGTCACGGGTGGGGAGCCGCTCGCGCAGCGCGCTCATACCGCCGAGCACTGCGCGCCCCCATACAATTGTTGCGACCGCGACGTGGTGTGTTCGACAGGTCACGGTGTGCGTCCCACCGGCGGCCGGGTGGCGGGGGGGAACGGCCCGACACGCCCGACGCCCGGGCGCGCCGGACGCACGCGAGAAGATAGCTCTTTTACGCCCCGCTCCGACCCGACGAGCATGGTTACGCTCGGACTGGTCGTCGCAGAGTTCGAGGCCCACGCTGGGGTCATCGACGAGATGGAGGCGCGCGCCCGCGAGGCCGCGGCCGACCGCGACGCGGACGTCGAGGCGCTCCGGGTGCCGGGGAGCTACGACGCGCCGCTCGCGGCCGACCGCCTCGCCCGGCGCGAGGACGTCGACGCGGTGGCGGTGGTCGGCGCCGTCATCAGCGGCGACACCGACCACGACCGCGTCATCGCGGACGCCGCGGCGACGGGGCTCACCCGCGTCTCCCTCGACCGGGACCTGCCGGTGACCCTCGGCGTTACGGGGCCCGGGATGTCCGCCGACGAGGCCCGCGCGCGCACCCACCGGGCGGCGGAGGCTGCCTCCGGGGCACTCGAGATGGTCGGCATCGGGTTCGAGGACGGCGACGGTCCCGCCGGCGGCGGGGACGCGCGCACCGACGGCGGCGAGGCGGTCCGGACCGACGGCGGCCGCCACGTCGGGGCGACGGAGGTGTCGGCCTGATGGAGTTCGCCGACCGCGTCGGGCGCATCGAGCCCAGCGCGACCATCGCCATCAGCGACGCCGCCGCGGAGCTCGAGGCCGAGGGGGTCGACGTCGTCGACCTCTCGGTCGGCGAGCCCGACTTCCCCACCCCGGAGAACGTCGTGGAGGCCGCCACGGAGGCCATGGAGGCGGGCCACACCGGCTACGCCCCCTCGCCCGGTATCCCCGAACTCCGGGAGGCCATCGCCGCGAAGCTCGGCGAGGACGGGCTCGACTACGGTCCGGAGAACGTGATCGTCACGCCCGGCGGGAAGCAGGCGCTCTACGAGGTGTTCCAGGCGCTCGTCGACGACGGCGACGAGGTCGTCCTGCTCGACCCCGCGTGGGTCTCCTACGAGGCGATGGCGAAGCTCGCGGGCGGGGAGCTCCGCCGCGTCGACACCGCACCCCACGACTTCCAGCTCGAGCCCGCCCTCGACGACCTCGCCGACGCGATGAGCGACGACACCGCCATCGTCGTCGTCAACACGCCCGGCAACCCGCACGGCGCGGTCTACACCGACGCCGCGCTCGAGGGCGTCCGCGACCTCGCGGTCGAGCACGACGCCGTCGTGATCTCCGACGAGATCTACAAGGAGATCACGTACGGCGAGGCCCCGACGAGTCTGGGCACCCTCGACGGGATGGCCGAGCGCACCGTCACGCTCAACGGCTTCTCGAAGGCCTACTCGATGACCGGATGGCGGCTGGGGTACTTCGCCGCGCCGGAGTCGCTGGTCGGGCAGGCCGGGAAGATCCAGTCCCACTCGGTGACGTGTGCGACCCACTTCGTCCAGTACGCCGGGCTCGAGGCCCTCGAGCACACCGACGACGCCGTCGACGAGATGGTCGAGGCGTTCCGCGAGCGCCGCGACATGCTCGTCGACCGCCTCGCGGACCACGACGTCGACGTCACGGTCCCGGACGGGGCCTTCTACATGATGCTCCCCACCGACGGCGACGGCGCGAACTGCACGGACGACGACGTCGCGTGGTGTGAGGGCGCCATCGAGGAGGCCCACGTCGCGGCCGTCCCCGGCAGCGCGTTCGGCGCGCCGGGCTACGCCCGCATCTCCTACGCCGCGAGCAGGGAGCGCCTCCGCGAGGGCGTCGAGCGCCTCGTCGACGGCGGCTACCTCTAGTCGTCCACCCCGGCTCGCAGCCGCGGCGACCGGCGCTCAGTCGGAGCGGCGCGCGAGGACGCGCTCGACGATGTCGCCAGAGGAGAGCACCTCGCCCGGGTAGCGCGGCTCGCGCGCCGACGCTCGCTCGACCCGGCAGTCCAGCCCGCGCGCGGCGAGGGCCTCGCGGATGGCCGACTCGTCGTGGTGCTGGTCGTGACCCAGCGCGACGACGGCGGGCTCGAGGGCCTCGACGGGCGCGAAGATGTCCTCCGGGTCGCCGAGGTACGCGGCGTCGACCGCCGCCAGCGCGGCCACGACGTCGCGGCGCTGGCGGTCCGGGAGCACGGGGTCGTCCTTGTGCGAGACGTTGCCCGGTCGCGCCACGATGACGTGGAGTTCGTCGCCCATCGCCGCCGCCTCCTCGAGGTAGTGAACGTGGCCGGGGTGGAGCAGGTCGAAAGTCCCCTGGGCCACCACGCGGCTCACCGTGGGGTCGGGGGCGACGTCGCGCCACGCGGGCTCGACCCCCCCGCTCATCGCCGCCGCTCCCGGTCGAGGTCGGCCTGCGTGAAGTCGAAGAAGTCCTCCGGGTCCTGGAGGTCCACGTCGAGCACCGGGAGGTCCCGCGGCTCGCCGTCGCGGTCGAACGCGGCCCAGTCCTCTGGCCCGTAGGGCGCCCCGACGATGACGTGGACGACGCCGTTCCCGAAGGACGCGACGTCCTGGTCGCTGGGTCGGAGCACGCCGTTGGGGTGGGAGTGGACCGACCCCAGCGTGCGGCTGTCGTTGGGGACGAGATTCGACTGGAGCGTCGCCTGCGTGGGGCTCGACTTCGTGGCCGGGATGACGAGCACGTCGGTGACGACGTACCCCGAGTCGGCATCGACGTCGAGTGTCGAGACCGGCGTGCCCCGGAGCACGCCCATGTACTCGTCGGGGTGGGAGTCCTCGGAGGCCTCCCGGGCGAACGCGAGGGCGTCCCCGGCGATGCCGACGACGCGGCGGGGGCCGAACAATCCCATTGTCGGCGTGTAGGAGCCCGAGCCGTTAAACGGATTTGGGATGGCCGGGCGACGTCCCGAAGCCGTTAAAGGTCGCTCAGGCCTACCACTGCCAAGAATGAGCGGGAACTCCGCCGGCGCGGCCGGCACGGCAGCCGGCGATGCGGCCGGCGACGACGGCGAGGCGCCGGTCTACCGCCTCGACCCCGAGTGCACTCCCGAGGACGTCCGGACCGGCGAGCGCTACCACGCGCGGGTGAACAGCTCCGTCGAGTACGGCGTCTTCGTCGACCTCTCCGAGCACGTCTCCGGGCTCGTCCACGAGTCGGCCCTCGACGCCGAGCCGGAGGTCGGCGCGGAGCTCGTCGTCGAACTCGTCGAGCGCCGCGAGAACGGCGACCTCGGCTTCGCCCCCGCGGAGGGCGAGGGGTCAGAGACGGTCCGGCGCGCCGCGAGCTACGACACGACGCCCGTCGAGTCGCTGGACGACCTCGTCGGCGAGACGGTCCACCTCGAGGGCGAGGTCGTCCAGGTCAAGCAGACCAGCGGCCCCACCATCTTCCAGATCCGGGACGGCGAGGCCATCGTCCCCTGCGCCGCCTTCGAGACTGCCGGGGTCCGGGCCTTCCCCGAGGTCGACGTCGGCGACCTCGTCCACGCGACCGGCGCCGTCGAGCGCCGCGAGGGCGCCGTCCAGATCGAGGTGGCCGACCTCGAGGCCCTCGAGGGCGATGCCGCCGAGACCGTCGCGGCCGAACTCGAGGCCGCGACCGAGGCCGCCGCGGCGCCGCCGGACGTCGACCCCCTCGTCGAGTGGCCCGCCCTGGAGAAGCTTCGCCCCGACCTCGAGCGCGTCGCGACGCGGCTCCGCCGCGCGGTGCTGGAGGGACGCCCCATCCGCATCCGCCACCACGCCGACGGCGACGGCATGTGTGCCAGCGTCCCGATGGAGCTCGCGCTGGGCAACTTCGTCGAGTCCGTCTCCCTCGACGGCGACGCGCGCCGCCACCTCCTCCGGCGCTCGCCCAGCAAGGCGCCGTTCTACGAGATGGAGGACGCCACGCGCGACCTCAACTTCGCGCTGACCGACCGCGAGCGCCACGGCCAGAAGCTCCCGCTCCTCCTCATGATCGACAACGGCAGCACCGAGGAGGACGTCCCCGCGTACCGGGCGCTCGACCGGTACGACGTCCCGGTCGTGGTGGTCGACCACCACCATCCCGACCCCGAGGCGGTCGACGACCTCCTGGCCGAGCACGTGAACCCGTACCTCGCCGGCGAGGACTACCGCATCACGGCCGGCATGCTTTGTGTCGAACTCGCGCGCCTCGTCGACCCCGACCTCACCGACGATCTGCGGCACGTCCCCGCCGTCGCGGGACTCGCCGACCGCTCGGCCGCCGACGCGATGCGCGACTACCTCGCGCTCGCCGACGACGCCGGCTACGACGAGGCCCACCTCCGGGACGTGAGCGAGGCGCTCGACTTCGCCGCCCACTACCTCCGGTACGATCCCGGGACGCCGCTCGTCGCGGACGTCCTCGACGTCGCCGGCGAGGAGGACCGCCACGGCGACCTCGTCGACCTGTTCGCGGAGCGCTCGCGCGCGGCCGTCGACGAGCAGCTCGACGCCGTGGAGCCCCACGTCGAGCAGTGCACCGTCGAGAACGGCGCGGTGCTCCAGCTGGCCGACCTCGAGGAGTACGCCCGCCGGTTCACCTACCCCGCGCCGGGGAAGACCACCGGCGAGATCCACGACCGCGCCGTCGCGGAGACGGGCGGCCCGGTCCTCACGGTCGGGTACGGCCCCGACTTCGCGGTCCTCCGCTCGGACGGCGTTCGCCTCGACATCCCGCAGATGGTCGAGGACCTGAACGACGAGTTCGAGGGCGGCGGCGTGCGCGGTGGCGGCCACCTCGTCGTCGGTTCCATCAAGTTCGTCGCCGGGATGCGCGAGGACGTCCTCGACGCGCTGGTCGACCGCATGGCGGACGCCGAGATCGACGAGAGCCTCGGCGCCGGCGCACCGTCCGCCGAGTAACGCCGGCACGCTCACGGCGGCGGCCGATCGCGGCGACCAGCCCCTGGCGGCCTCTTCTGTCCGCCCCGTCGCCCGCGACGCGGCCCGCCTGTTTCCGCCCCGTGCGCCAGTGACCCGGCCGCGGCCGCGTCGCCGTCGGCGGGGCGAACCCGGCGTGCGAGCGCCACCACCGCGCCACAGCCAGCCAGCCCGACGCCGAGGAGCGCGCCGAGGGGCACCCGCCAGGCGCCGCCGCGCCAGTCGGCGCGGAACACCCGGGCGTAGTACCGGGCGACGGCGCGATCCTGTATCACGAGCGCCACCTCACGGTTCTCGCGCAGCGAGACGTTGTTCCAGTTCACGCTCCCCACGAGCGCGCGCTCCCCGTCCACGACCACGCCCTTGACGTGGACGTGGCTGTACCGGGAGCGCGGCTCGGCGAGACGGACCGCGAGCGAGAGTCCCTCGCGGTCGGCGAGTGCGTTCAGCCGGCGCGAGAGGTTCCGGTTGGCCTCGCGCACGTACCACGCGCCGCTCAGGAGGACGCGGACCCTGACGCCGCGCCGGGCGGCCGCGACGACCGCGTCGAGCAGCGGCGTCCCGGGGTCGATGCTGACCTGCTGGACGAGTATCGACCGCTCGGCGCCGGCGAGCAGTCGGCGCATGGCGGTCTCGGCGTTGTCGGGCGCCGCGAGCAGCGTCACCGCCGTCGCGCACGCGACGACCGGCCGGAAGCGTGACGGGAAGGTGGCCGCCGCGGGCGGGGACGGCTCCTGGACGGTCGCCGTCCGCGCGTAGGCCGCCCACGGCCGCGCCGCGGCCCACGCCGCGTCGCCGCGGAACCGGTCCGCGAGGCGGTCGGCGAGGACGGGGCTGCGTGCCACCGTCCCCCACCCGCGGCTCCCGTGCCCGCCGACCCCGGAGGCCTCCCAGTTCTCGGAGGTGACGAACACCGCGTCGTCGACGACGGCGTACTTCGCGTGGTGGAAGCGGTAGCGCTGGCGCGGGCCGTCGACGACCGAGACCGAGACGTTCGAGGCGGCGAGCGCACCGAGCAGCGCCGCTGCCCGCCGCCCGACGCCGCCGACGGGGCCGCCCTCGACGAGGACGCGCACGTCCACGCCACGGGCGGCCGCCCGGCGGAGCGCGACGCCGACCCGTCGCGACGTCACCGTGTAGCCGGCGAGGTAGAGCCGATCGCTCGCGTTCGCGAGGAGGGCGACCGTCGGGCCCGGCGCGTCGGGGAGGGCGAACGACCGCACGGGGACGCCGCGTCGGGTGAGGGGCTCGCGGTCCGTTGCCCCGACCGGACGCCACCGCGGCGTGGGGTCCGCCAGCCAGCGCTCGCCCGGCGGCGCGTCTGAGACGGGTACCGCGTCGAGCGTGCGGTTCCCGCGCCGGAGCTCCAGGCGCTCCCCGCCGTTCGCCAGCGCGAGCGAGCCCGCGGGGACGACGACCGCCGCGCCGCCCTCGCCGGGTCCCGGCGGAGGTCGGTCCGGGCCCGCCGGGGACGCGGGACGCGGCGGCTCACCGGTCAGGACGACGACGCGACCGGCGGGGAGGTCCGACGGGAGGGCCAGCGACGCCTCGCCGTCCGCGAGCGACAGGCCGGAGCCGTCGGTCCCCGGCGGAACCCAGAGCACGACCCGCTCGCCCGCGTCGCCCGGGGCGACGGGGTTGGGTACCACGGAGACGATCCGGGCTCCCCGCGGTGCCGGCGCAGCCGGCGCGCCCGACGTCACGCCCGGTCCGGCGACGATCGACGGGGACACGCCGATCCCGGCCGCGCCACCGGCGGCGGGGACCACGAGCGCACCGAGGAGGGCGAGCACCGTGGCCGCCGGGGCGAGGACGGCTGGAGCGGTCCGTGACACGGCGGACGCTGGCCGCCCCATCCGTCTTGAACCTCCGGGCGGTCACGTCCACGAACCCCCGGCGGTCACGTCCACCCGGACCGCCGGTCGCCGCCGTCGGGTTTTTGACCCGCGCCCGCGCGCTTCGGGCATGGTCACGCTCGTCGCCGCGCTCCGGCTCGCCGCCGGCGCCCTCGGCACCCTCGGCGGCACGCTGGTGTTCGTCGAGTTCTTCCAGCTGCCGGGGTACGTCAGGTTCGAGAAGCAGATCGGTTCGTACTCCGTGGAGCTCTCGCCGGAGGACCCCACGGAGTACACCTGGATCGGCCGCGTTGGCGCGCTCCTGATGGCGACGGCGTTCGCTCTGCTCTTCCTCGCCACGACGCTCTCCTCGGGACTCGCGTAGCGGGGACCACGCCGGGCGTCCGGCCGGCGGAGACGTCCCTCAGGCCGTTGGCGCGTCCGCCTCGAGCGCCTCGGCGGCGGGGGTGGCGGCCGCCTCGACGACGTAGGAGACGTCGTCGGCGTGCTCGGCGGCGGCCTCGAGGGCGCGCTCGGTGCCGATCTGGACGAGCGCACGGGCGGCGCTCGCGCGCACGGCGTCCGACTCGGTGTCGTCGCCGAGGACGTCGGCGAGGGGCGCCACGGCCCGCTCGTCACCGATGTGTCCGAGCGCCGTGGCGGCCGCCGAGCGGACCGAGGACTCCTCGGCTGCCAGCTGGTTCGCGACGGGCTGGGTCGACTCCGTGCTCCCGATCTGTCCGAGGGCCCGGAGCGTCACGCGCTGAAGGGCCGGGTCGCCGTCGACGAACTCGTGGAGTGTCTCGAGGACGTCGTCGCGGGCCTCACCAGTCGCCCCGATGACGCGGATGGCGGGCTTGTCCCGGCGCTCCGCGCGCTCGAGCATCGCGTCGAGGGCCGCGGGGTTGCCCATGCGCTCGAGGGACTCGAGGCAGTGGCGCTCCATGAAGTCCGAGTCGAGCTTCTCGAGGGCGAGGAGCACCATCTCCGCGTCGTCGCGTTGCTCCCACTGCCTGAGGGCGGTCCACTCCGGCGGGAAGTCCTTGTGCTTCTGGCCGATCGCGTCGTAGAACCCCTCGACGCGGAGCTGCTCGCGCACGGTGAGGTCGGCGTACTCCTCGGCGGCGTCGACCGCGTCGGCGAGGTCGGTCGCGGCGGCATCGAGGGCCTCGACCGTCGCGGCGTCCGCGTCCGGGTCCAGATCCGCGTCCTCGACGGCCTCGGCGACGGTCGCGAGCGGGTCGACGAGGTCGGCCGGTGCCGCCGCCTCCGCGGCGGAGTCGACGGCGGTCACGAACTCGCCAGCGCCGGCCGCTGCCTCCTCCGGGAGGTCGTCCACGGCCGCGTCCTCCGCGGCGACGGGCTCGACGTCCGCGACGAGGGCGTCGTCGGCCTCGGCGACGGCCGCGAGGAAGGTGAGCACGGCCGTCCGCAGCTCGCGGGCGCCGGTCTCGGTCCAGCGCGTCTCGGCGAGTGGATCGGTCTGCTCGCGCACCGCGGCCGCGACGTCCTCGGCGTAGGGACCGCGCTCGGCCTCGACCGCGTCGCGCAGGGTCTGGATGCGGTCGTCGATGGTCGCCGCGGGGTCCTCGGCGTCCTCCTCGTCGGGTTCCGGGAGGTCCGCGGCCTCGAGGTCCGCCGCGATCTCGTCGAGGGTCGACGAGACGTCGTCGAGGTCGGCCTCCGTCCCGGCGGCGTCGAGTGCGGCCTCGGCGTCGTCGAGGCGCTGTTCGAAGGTCTCCGGGTCGAGGGCCGGCGCGTCGGCCTCGTCCGCGTCGGCCGCGCCGTCCCCGGCGTCGGCGTCACCGCCGTCCTCGGCGTCCCCGTCGCTCATGGGGCGAGGTTCCGCGAGGCCGGGCAAGAGCGTTTCCCTTCTCGGGCTACCGCCAGTACAGCCACGGCCCGAACGCGAGGTACGCGAGCGCCCACGCCAGCAGCGCCCACGGGAACAGGCCTCCGGCGAACCCGGGTGCGAGGACGGCGCCGACCTGGACCACCCCGATGACGAGGGCGTCGTACCGGTGGAGGTCGGGGTACTCCACCTCGGCCACCATGAGGTAGGTGAACCCCGCGGTGGCCGCGACGAGCAGCCACCCCGGGACGGAGACGAGGACCGCGACGGCGAGGATGGTCCCCGCGAGCGTGGACTGGACGCCGACCGTGTGGGCGTTCTCGACGTCGAAGGCGGTGTAGAACGCCAGCCGGATCACCGCCATCGTCGTGAACGCGGCGGGGACGAGGAGGGCGAGGACGAGGTGGAGCGGGTCCCCGGGGGCGACTGTGGGCGCCGCGGAACCGCCGGCACCGGCCCCGCCAGCGAGCAACGGGACGCCCGGGACGACCGGGAGGGTGACGCCGTCGGCGACGGCCGCCGCGACGAGGGCGGCGGGGGCGACGCCGAAGGAGGCGACGTCGGCCAGCGAGTCCACGTGCTCGCCGACCGGCGTGCTCCCGCGGGCGCGCGCGACGACGCCGTCGAGGCCGTCGGCGATGGCCGCGAGGAGGACCAGGCGGGCGCCGAGCGCCGGCGCCGCGGGGAGCACGGCGACGGCGCAGAACCCGAGCCCGGCGTTGGCCGCCGAGACGGCGTCCGCGAGCCCGAGCCGCCCCAGGAACCGCGGTCGCATACCGCCGGCGATGCGGTGGCGGGCCATACCTCTTGTGCTTCGGCGGGCCAACACCGCACACGTTTTGCGCCTGGGCCGCCGACGCGGCCACATGGAGCGTCGCCACCTCCTCGGCGTCGGGGCCGCCGGGCTCGCGGGGCTCGCAGGCTGCGCCGGGGTGCTCGGCGTCGGCCCGACGGGTCGGAGCGACGGGACGTACGACGTCGGAATGTCCGCCGAGGACTTCCTCCCCGCGTCGATCGAGGTCAACCTGGGCGACACCGTCGTCTGGAAGAACACCTCCTCGCACGCGCACACCGTGACGGCGGTGGAGAGCGGCCTGCCCGAAGACGCCGAGTACTTCGCCTCCGGCGGGTACGACTCACAGCAGGCGGCCTCGGACGCCTACTTCGACGAGCCCTTCGGCGGCTCCATCTCCGCAGGCGACACCTACGAACACACCTTCCGGACCGTCGGGACCTTCCCGTACTACTGCATCCCGCACAAGGCGGCCGGGATGGCCGGCCAGGTCGTCGTCACCGAGCCGTAGGCCGGCGAGACGGGCGGGGGTCAGAACCGCGTGTCCACTCCTCGAATCGAGCGCACCGAGGAGCGGCGAGATGCGTCTCGAGAACGGGACCGTCTACAGGTCGACGTCGGTCGCGTCCTCGTCGACGTCGACGGCGGTCGCCTCCTCCTCGCGGACCTCCTCGGGGCTGGCCTCGACGACCGTCTTCGAGATCTCCACGCGGCGGAGGGGGTAGATGGTCTTCGCGTCGCCGTAGATGGCGGCGGACAGCTGTCCGCCGACGACGGAGTCGAGGAACTCCTCGAGGGTCCGCTCCTCGGCGGCGTCCTCGACGATGCCGACCATCGTCTCGCGGACCGCCTTCTTCTGGCTGTGGTCGGCGCGCTTGGTCGTGAACGCGACGGGCTGGACCTCGACGCGGTAGTCGTCGGCCGTCCGCACGGTGAGGACGGCCGCGACCTTCGAGGACCCGCGGCGCACGAGGCTGCGCACGTAGTCCCGCGTCAGCTCGTGGCGCACGAACTCGGTGTGCGCCGTGTCGGAGCCGACGTCGGTGATGCGGAAGGTGAGCACCATGTTGTCCTCCCCGACGTCCTCGCGGAGGTCGCCGATGGTGGCCTGGATGGTTCGGTCGATGAGCTGTTCGGGTTCGTCGGCGGGCGTCTCGCCGAGCTCGGCGCGGTCGAACTGCTCCGGCGCGAGCACGGTGTACCA
>JBDGTC010000134.1:0-15564 GCA_042217215.1 Halobacteriaceae archaeon | reverse complement strand
GATGCCGAGGTGCGCACAGACCCGGTCGGCGACGGCCTCGGCCATCAGCCGGCAGGTGGTGAGCTTCCCCCCCGCGACGGTCGTGAGACCGGTGGGGTGGCCGTCCTCGAGCACCACGAAGTCCCGCGAGATGGCGCGTTCGTCGCCCCCGGCGTCGGGGTTGCCCTCGGCGTCGGATTCCCCGCCGGCGTACAGCGGCCGGACGCCGGCGTACGTCGCCAGCGTCGGGGCCTCGTCGAGGGCCGGGAGCATCGTCGCGCCCGCGCGACGGACCCGCCGGATTTCGGCGTCGAGCGCGGGCGAGGCCCCCACTCCCCCGACCGCCTCGTCCGGGTCGTCGACCGGTACGCTCGTCGTCCCCAGCACGAGGCGGTCGCCACGCGGGACGGCGATGTCGCCGTCCGCGGGGGGTCGACACCGATTCACCACGCGGTCGACCGCCGACGGCGGCTGCGGGGTCACGACCATCACGCCCCGGGTCGGCGCCATCGGGACCGATGCGTCCGCCATCGCCGCCACGTCGGCGGCCCACGCGCCCGCCGCGTTGACGACGTGGTCGGCCGCCACGCGCCAGCCCCCGGCCGTCACGCCGGTGACCGCACCGTCAGCGACGTGGACGTCGGTGACCGGGGTGTCGGGCGACACCGTCGCGCCGTGCTCGCGTGCGCTGGCCGCCGTCGCCGCGACGAGCCGGGACGGCGAGACCACCGCGTCCGGCACCGAGAGCAGACGCTCGACGTCGTCGGTCAGCGCCGGAACGGCCTCGCGCGCCGCGCGACCCGATCGAACGTCCACGGCCATGTCGAGTTCCTCGCAGGCGGCGCGTTTCCGGGCGAAGTACGCCGGGTCGTCTGCGGCGAGGGAGACGAAGGCGCCGCCGGTCTCGGCGACGCAGGCTGGCGCGATGTCCCGCAGGACGGCGTTCTCCGCGAGGCAGTCCCGGGCACCCGCCGGATCCCCCGGGAGGTAGCGCGCGCCGCTGTGGAGCACACCGTGCGAGCGGCCGGAGGTGCCGTCGAGGAGGCCACGGCGATCGAACAGCGCGACGTCGGCGCCGCGCATCGCGAGGTCACGGGCGACGCTCGTGCCCGTCGCGCCGCCACCCACCACGACGACCGTCGCGTCCATGGCTCGGTCTGTGAGCCGGCCCCCTTGAGTGGTGCGGGCGCTGGCCGGATCAGAACTCGGGGAGGTCGTCGGGCGCCTCGTACGGCTCCGCCCAGTCCACGTGCTCCTCGGAGAGCCGCTCGGCCGCCAGCCGGCCCAGCTCGGTGAGGGCGGCGTTGACCCCGGAGACGGTCCCCCACGAGTCGAGGTCGGGGTGGAGGTCGCGCTCCTGCCAGTCCTCGGGGATCCCGGGTGCGTGGAAACCCACGCGGCCCGCGAACTCGTCCCAGAAGAAGTCGAACTCGGCGAAGAGGCCGAGGTCCCGCGCGACGTCGTAGCCGTGCCGGTCGAGGTCGGTCGCCGCGGCCCACTCCGCGAACGCCGTCTCCCACGCCCCGCCCGCGAGGGCGTCCTGGAGGTCCCGTCGGTGGGACGCGTCGTCGTCGGCAGCGTCGCTCTCGGCCCCCGGATCCCCGTCCTCGATAGACCCGGTTCCCCCGGACGCCCGCTGGTCATCGCCGGCGAACGCTGGTGCGGGCGGTGGGTCGACGTCGAGTGTCACGCGAGCGGGTACGGGGCGGCCCGGGATAAGCGGCCCGTCGTCGGCCGGCGGGTGACACCTCAGTCCCGTCGCGTGCGCGCCAGTCGGCCCACCAGCGCGCTCCGGAGGTCGCCCACGTCCCGGTGGCCGTACGTCGCCACGACGACGGCGCCCACCGCGTCGAAGACCAGGTCGAGGAGCGTGTCGTCGACGCCGTACTGGTCGAGGAGCGGTTCGCCGCCGACGAGCGAGGCCGACCCGCGGGCGGCGAACTCGAGCACCTCCCAGAACACGCCCGTCGCGAGGGTGAACACCAGGACGAACGCGAAGAGGAACGTCGGCGGGAAGTGGAGGTCCTCGGCGTACGCGTCGATGGCACCGACGGTGGCGTAGCCGGCCACCGCGACGAGCCCCGACGACGAGGTGTAGGTGAGGTGGTCCCACCACCCGGTCGCGCCGTAGAAGTACACCATCCCTGCGGTGTGGAGGGTCACCGCGGCGGCGACGAGGACCGTGAGACGGGGCCCGAGCGCGATGCCCCAGTCGCGTTCCAGCACCGCGGGGATGAGCGTGACCCCGAGACCGAGCCCCGCGTTGACGACGACCGGCACGTTGCCGACGAGGACGCCGGCAAGGAGACAGACCGCGATGCCGGCCTGCATGCCGCGGGCGAGAAAGCGCGCCTCCGCGACGTCGATGGCCACCCCGGAGCCGTTCCGGGGCGGCGGGCCGGCCGGGCCGCCGCCGTCGGTCGTCGTCCGCCCCGTCGCATCCGCCGTCATGGGCCCACCGAGGGCGCGAGGAGGCATGAGCCTCGTGGCCCGTGCCGACCTTGTTCGCACGGCACACCGCAGACCTTTGGCCCGCCGGCCCCTACGGGCCCGCCATGATGGCCACGACCCACGGCCTGGCCGGCCTCGCGGTGGCGCTCGCGGCGCTCGCCGTCGCCGGCGTGGCCCCGGGGAGCGAACTGGGACTCCTGGTGCTCGCGGCCGGTGCCGGCGGTGGCGTGTTCCCCGACGCGGACCTCTACACCGGCCACCGCCGTCGTCTGCACTTCCCCACGGTCTACCCCGTCGTCGCGACCGGTGCGGCAGTGGTGGCGGTGTTCGCTCCGTCCGCCGCCATCCTGACCGCGGCGGTGTTCCTCGCCGCGGCCGCACTCCACTGCGGGATGGACGTCCTCGGCGGCGGGCTCGAGTTGCGACCGTGGCGCGAGACCTCGGACCGCGCTGTCTACGACCACGTGCGCGGCCGGTGGCTGCGCCCGCGCCGCTGGGTCCGGTACGACGGCGCGCCGGAGGACCTCGCGCTCGCGGGCGCGTTCGCCGCCCCTGCCCTCCTCACGACCGCCGGCCCTGTCCGGGCAGTCGCGATCGCCGCGCTCGGCGTGTCCGCCGTGTACGTCGCGCTGCGCCGTCCCATCGCACGGCTGACCGGCATCCTCGCGAGCTACGCGCCGGCACCGGTCGGCGCGCACCTCCCCGAGCGCTTCCACGAGGCGGAGCGCGTCCACGAGGCGGAGCGCGTCCACGATGCCGAGCGGGCCACCGGGACCGAGGGGACCCGCCGGCCGTCGTCCCAACAGGGCTAAAGGTCGGCCCGCCCCATCACCACCCGATGAGTGAGGACGCGGGATCGCCGCCCGGCGACCCGGCAGACGCCGACGACGGGGCGGAGCCGTCGGCCGTCGCGGCCGACGCCGCGGACGGCGACGACGGCACGTCGGTCGACGAGTCGGCCATCGCCGCCGTCGAGCCCACGGTGGACCCGGCGATCTCCGACGCGGTGGCCGACCCCGGGACGGCGTCGACCCGGAGCGACGACGGCACGGCTGACGCGGACCCCGACGGGTCGGCCGCTCCGGCCGGGTCCGCCGCTTCGGACGGATCCGCCACTTCGGCCGGTCCCGCCGCCGAGGCGGACGACCAGCGCGGGTCGGTGACGGTGGTCGGCACCGCCCACGTCTCCGAACAGAGCGTCGCCGACGTCGAAGCCGCCATCGACGAGGAGCGGCCGGACGTCGTCGCGGTGGAGCTCGACGAGGGCCGGTTCCGACAGCTCAAGGGCGAATCCGCCGCCGACTTCGACCCGGCCGACCTGCTCTCGGGCAACACCGCCTTCCAGTTCCTCGCGTACTGGCTGCTCTCGTACGTCCAGAGCCGCCTCGGCGACCGCTTCGACATCCAGCCCGGGGCCGAGATGGTCGCGGCCGTGGCAGCCGGCGAGCGCGTCGGCGCCGAGATCGCCCTGATCGACCGGGACATCCAGGTCACCGTCCAGCGGTTCTGGTCCCGGATGCGTCTGCGGGAGAAACTCGCGCTGGTGTGGCAACTCGTCGCCGCGATGGTCGGGTTCGGAGGCGGGGCCGTCGAGGACGAGGAGTTCGACGTCGACGCGCTCACCGACGGCGACGTGGTCTCCGCCCTCCTAGAGGAGTTCCGGCGGTTCTCGCCCGGCGGGGCCGCGGCGCTCATCGACGAGCGGGACGCCTACCTCGCGCACAACCTGGTCGCGCTGCGGGACGCGGGCCACGACGTCGTCGCGGTGGTGGGCGCGGGCCACCGCGTGGGGGTCGAGGCGTACCTCGCCGACCCGACGACCCTCCCGCCGATGGCCGACCTCGTCGGGCCGGACCGGCGGCGCTTCTCGCTCGGGCGGGTGGTCGGGGGCCTGGTCGGCGTCGCCTTCGTCACGTTCTTCGTCCTCCTCGCGATGGCGGGGGTCGACGACGCGGTGCTGCTCCGCCTGTTCGCCGCGTGGTTCCTGTTCAACGGCGTCTTCGCGGCGGGGCTCGCCCTGGTGGCCGGCGCGCACTGGACGAGCGCCGCGGTCGGCGGCCTCGTGGCGTGGCTCACCAGCGTGAACCCGCTGCTCGCGCCCGGGTGGTTCGCCGGGTACGTGGAGCTCAGGCGGCGCCCCGTGAACGTCGCGGACGTGGGGACGCTCAACGACATCCTCTCGGACACCGAGACGCCGGCGGGCGAACTGCTCGCGCAGTTGCGAGCCGTGCCCCTGTTCCGGCTCATCCTCGTCGTCGCCCTCACGAACGTGGGGAGCATCGTGGCGACGTTCCTGTTCCCCTTCGTCGTCCTGCCGCTGTTCGGCCCGCCCTTCGACAGCGTGGGCGCGGTGGTGGCCGCGATGCAGCAGGGCATCGACAACAGCGCCGCCGAGGTCCTGCGGTGGGCCGGCGCGATCTGGGGGACCGTGGCCTGAGATGGCGACGGGGCTGACCTTCTCCGCGCGCGAACTGCGCGACCTGCTGGTGGCGTGGCTCGCGCTCGGCCTCGCCTTCGCGCTCTTCTTCGATCCGGCGGCGGTCCTCGGCGTCCGAACGGGCGGGTCGGCCGCCGTCGCCGACGCCGCCGTCGCGGTCGTTGCGAGCCTCGGGACGGTCGGGGTGGCCTTCGTCGTCCACGAGCTGGCGCACAAGGTCGTGGCCGTCCGCTTCGGTCAGGTCGCGGCCTTCCGCGCGGACTACGGGATGCTCGCGCTCGCGGTCGTCGGCGGGCTCGCCGGCTTCGTCTTCGCGGCGCCGGGTGCGGTCGTCCACCGCGGTCGGCTCACTGACCGACAGGCCGGTCTCGTCGCCCTCGCCGGCCCGGCGGTCAACCTGGCGCTCGTGGCCGTGTTCGCGCCGCTCGCGCTCGTCGCGCCGGCCGTGGGCGTGCGGGGCGTGCAGGTCACGCTCCTCCTCGCGGCGTTCAACATGGCGCCGGTCGGGCCACTCGACGGCCGGACGGTCCTCGACTGGAGCCTCGCGGTCCACCTCCCCGTGACGGCCGTCGCCGGCGCCGGCGCCGTCGCCGCGTTCCTCCTCGCCTGATTCGGCTGAGCTGGCGCCGCCAGCGCGCCACCGACGCGCTTTTGCCGGCCCGCCGCCCGGCGAGCACATGACCGAGCGCGCTGACGCTGGCGACGCGGCGGACGCCGAGGACGGGGACGGCGGCGACGGGCTGACCTACGCCGACGCCGGCGTCGACATCGACGCCAGCGAGGCCGCGACGGCCGCGCTCGCCGGTGCGGTCGACGTCGACGACACGGGCTACGCCGGGCTGTTCACCGTCGACGGTCGCCGGTTCGGACTGACCACGGACGGCGTCGGGACCAAGCTCCTGGTCGCCGAGGCGGTCGGCCGATTCGACACCATCGGCATCGACTGCGTCGCGATGAACGTGAACGACCTCGTGGCCGCGGGCCTGGAGCCGCTCGCGTTCGTGGACTACCTCGCCGTCGACGAGCCCGACGACGCGCTGACGGCCGCGCTCGGCGAGGGGCTGGCGACCGGGGTCAGGCGGGCGGACTGCGCGCTCGTCGGCGGCGAGACGGCGGTGCTCCCGGAGGTCGTCACGGGGTTCGACCTCGCCGGGGCGTGTGTGGGTGTGGCGCCCGCGGACGCGGTGTTCCCGGGCGAGGCCGAGGTGGGCGACGCGCTCGTCGGGTTCGCCTCCGGCGGCGTCCACTCGAACGGCCTCACGCTCGCCCGCGAGGCGCTCACCCGCGAGTTCGACTACGGCGACCCGTTCCCGCCCGCACCCGACCGGACCGTGGGCGAGGAGCTCCTCGAGCCGACCCGCATCTACACCGACCTCCTCCCGGCGCTCCGCGAGCACCCGGTCCACGCCGCCGCCCACGTGACCGGGGGCGGGTGGACCAACCTCGAGCGGCTCGGGGACTACCATTACGAGATCGACGACCCCTTCGACGCCCAGCCGGTGTTCGACCTGATCGCCGAGTGTGGCGACGTCGCGCCCGCGGAGATGCACCGCACGTTCAACATGGGGACCGGCTTCGTCGTCGCGCTTCCGCCGGCGGCCGCAGAGACCCTCGCTGCGCGGACCGAGGGCCGGGTCGTCGGGCGCGTCGAGGCGGGGTCGGGCGTCGGGATCCGCGGGCTGTCGCTGTAGGCGACGCCGTGGGTCGCGGTGGGGTCGTCGGTGAAGCGGGTGACCGGTCAGCGCGAGAGGTAGGCGGCGACGTCGGCCTCGGTGATGATGCCGATGACCCGCTCGTCCTCGACGACGAACACCGCGGAGGTGCGGTCGAGGTAGTTCTCGATCTGCTCGAGCGTCGCGTCCGGCTCGACAGTGAGGTAGGCGTTGCTCTCGGCATCGGCGACCGGCAGGTCCCCGAGGTCGCCGTCGGACTGCTCGCGGGCGTGGCGAATCTCGGTGTTCGTGATGATGCCGCTCGGCGAGCCGTTCCTGAGCACGGGGAGCTGGGAGTACCCCTCCTCGAGCATCAGGTCGCTCGCCTCGCTCACGGCGTCGTCGGGCGCGACGCTCACGACGGCCTCGTTCATCAGCTCGCGCGCCCGCACCACCCGGCCCTCCACCTCGTCGAGGGCCTCGATGATGCGCCGGAGCGTCGACAGCCGGGGGTCGACGTCCCCGCCCTCGATGCGGGCGATGAGGGGCTGGGAGACGTCGGCGAGGTCGGCGAGCTCGGCCTGCGTCAGGTCGAGCTCGTCGCGACGCGCCTTCAGGTCCTGGGGCGTCGGGAGATACACGGGAACCGATAACCCGTGGTTATCAATAAGCGTTGTGTCGCGTCCGGGAGCCGTGCGGCCGGGGCCGGCTGCCCGGACGGCGGACGCGTTCGGTCGCGGATCGGTCGTCAGGACGCGTCGACGCCGGCGTCCTCGGCCTCCTCGCCCTCGAGTGGCTCCACCTCGACGACGTCGAGTGGGACGTCCCGGAGCGCCCCGCCGACCTCCGACTCCGCGATGCGGGCGGCGTGCTCCTCGGTCTCGGCGTTGAAGACCTCCATCTTCAGCAGGAGGCCGACGAGTGCGGTCCGGGCGGCGACGAGCGCGGCGTCGAAGGCCTCGCCACACGACGGACACGTGGTGAACCCCACCGCCACGTCGACGTACTGCAGGTCCTGCTGGTTGAGACGGCGTCCCGCCTCGCTGACGGCGACGCCGATGGCGTCCTCCGAGTCGTCGACGTCACGCACCTGCCAGGCGGCCTCCATCACGACGCGGTAGTCGTCCATGGTGACTGCCGCGCGCGCGGCGCCTCGGGTCTTGTGGTTCGCGCCCGACCGCCGTCCGACGTGTCGCGTGAGACCAAACCGCAAGACGGCGGTGCCCCGCGCCGCGCACGTGACGCGAAAGGTGGCCATAAGGTATGCAGATGCCCCGCGTCGCGTCGGGTCGGCATACGTCGGTGTGGTGGGGTCGCGGCCCGGCCGGCCGAACCCACGGCGATAGTTCGTTATAGATAGGAGGTAATCGACCGACGGCGACGGGGTCTCCAGCGGCGCGGCGGCAAGAAGACTTATGTGTGGCGACCGCGGCCACCTCGCTGTCGAGATGCCCACCCGCCTCAAGCGGTTCACCACCGCACTGCTGTACCAGACCACCGTCGCGCTCGGGATCCTCCTGCTCCCGGTCGCGCTGATCGCCCGTCGCCTCGGTGTCTCGCTCCCGGTTCGCCGGGCCATCGAGTCCGCCGAGCGTCTCTACCGCGCCGCGGGCGCCTGAGGGAGTCACTCCTCCGGACGCATCGCCGGTGGCAACTGGCTCGCGACGCCGCGGCCGTCCCCCAGCTCGAGGCGGAGCGTGATCGGTCCGCCACCGGGATCACGCGTCGCCGGCCGGACGCGCTCGAACCCCAGCGACGCGTAGAGCCCGCGGGCGCGGCGGTTCCGCCGCGCGACGTGGAGCACGAGCGCGTCGCGTCCCCCTGCTGCCGCCGTCGCGATCAGGTGTTCGCACAGCTCCCTGCCGAGCCCGCGCCCCTCGTAGTCGCCGGTCACGAAGACGGCGAGTTCGGGCGCCGCGGCCCCGCTCGGCGTGTAGAACGCGTGACCGACCACGGGGTCGGTGCCGACCACCACGTTCACGCCCGCCGAGAGCACGTCGTCGAGCCACCGCTCGATGGCCGCGTCCGTCGCGGGTGGGAGGCCCTGGGCGCGCCGCGTCGGGTCGAACGCGCGGTAGGTCTCCACGAGGGGGTCGCGGTCGTCGGGGCCCGCCCGGCGCACGGTCCAGGCGCGGCCGGCCCGGTCGACGAATCGCGGACAGCGCGGGGGACAGTGCCTGTCGCCCTCGCAGTCGGCCGGGTCCCAGTGTTGTCGCTCGCCCGGGTCCATGGTGGACGGTCGGGGCCGGAGGCCCTCAATGGACGCGTGGATTCCCGCCCAGCGGGAACGGGTCAGTCCCCGGCGCCGGGAACGACGAGGTCCGCGAAGCGCTCGCGGACCGCCTCCACCTTCGGCGCCGCGTGGGCCCGGCAGTAGACGTCCTCGGGGTGCTTCGCGAAGTAGTCCTGGTGGCGCTCCTCGGCGCGGTAGAACGTCTCGAGGGGCTCGACCTCCGTGACGACCTCGTCGTCGTACTTCGCGTCGAGGGCCTCGACGTACGCCTCGGCCGCTCGTCGCTGCTCCTCGTCGTGGACGAGCACGATGGAGCGGTACTGGGAGCCGACGTCCGGGCCCTGGCGGTTCACCTGGGTCGGGTCGTGGCTGGCGAAGAAGACGGCCAGCAGGTCCTCGTAGCTCACGCCGCCGGGGTCGTACTCGACCTGGACGACCTCGGCGTGCCCGGTCGACCCCGAGCAGACCGCCTCGTAGGAGGGGTCGGCCACGTCGCCGCCGGCGTAGCCGGAGGTGACGGACCCGACGCCCTCGACCGTCTCCATCACCGCCTCCGTGCACCAGAAGCACCCGCCGCCGAACGTCGCCGTCTCGCTCATGCGAGCGCGTACGCCGCCGGGCGGTAACTGTCTGGCGCTCAGTCGGTCGGCACGAGCCGGGCGAGCACGAACCCGGAGAACAGGCCGAGCAGCCCCGCGATCACCGGCGAGCGGAGCGCGCCCGCCAAGCCGAGGATGACGACGGCCGGGATGAGCGAGAGCGCGAGCACCTTGAGGACGGTGCGGGTCCCGATGGAGCGCTGACTCGAGAGCCGGTCGACGGCGAGGACGAAGGCGCCGACGAGCGGGATGCCCGCCAGCGCCAGCTGGACCGCAGTGGGGGAGACCATGCCGGCGGGGGTACGGGCCCGGCCCGGAAAGGTCGGGGAGCGGTGTTGGCGAGCCGGTGGGTCGGGGAGCGGTGTTGGCGAGCCGGTGGGCCGGGGAGCGGTGTTCGGGAGTCGGGGGTCGGGGCAGGCGGTGACCGGTCTCGCGACCGCGTTCGGACGACCCCGGGGAGCGGTCGGACCGGCGGGCGCCGCCCCAACGAGTGCTTTTATAGGGCTCGCTAGGGTAGACGTGTCGTATGCATCCCCGTAGCTCGGAGTTCTCCCGCAACCGCGAGCGCCTCACGGGCGACGCCGCCGACCCCTACGCCCCCGAGGTCGGCTCGCTGCCCGAAAGCGACGTCTCCCCCGGCGAACTCGAGACCGAGACCGGGACGACCATCGTCGGTCTCGTGTGCGAGGACGGCGTCGCGATGGCCGCCGACCAGCGCGCGAGCCTCGGCGGCCGTGTCGTCTCGAACAAGAACGTCCAGAAGGTCGAGGAGATCCAGCCCAACGCCGCGCTCACCATCTCCGGCTCCGTGGGCGGCGCGCAGTCGTTCATCCGCACGCTCCGCGCCGAGGCCAACCTCTTCGAGGTCCGCCGGGGCGAGCACATGTCCATCGGCGCGCTCGCGACGATGGCGTCGAACCTGCTCCGCGGCGGGCCCTTCTTCGCCGTCGCGCCGCTGCTCGGCGGCGTCGACGACGACGGGGGCTTCGTCTACAGCCTCGATCCCTCGGGCTCCTCGCTCGCCGACAACTACTCCGCGCAGGGCTCGGGCATGATGTACGCGCTCGGCGTCCTCGAGCAGGAGTACGACGACGACCTCTCCCTCGACGAGGGACGGCAGGTCGCGGCCCGCGCGGTCCAGAGCGCCGTCGAACGCGACACCGCCTCCGGGAACGGCGTCCACCTCGTCTCCATCACCCGGAACGAGGTCGACATCGAGGGCTACGAGGACTTCGAGGACGTCGTCTAGGTCGCCCGCGACATCGGTCGGCACCCGTGCGTTCTCCGAGGACGGTCTCACTCGGACAGCCAGTCGAGGAACGACCCGTCGAGCAGCGTCCCCCGCTGGTGGTCGACGTAGTCGCGGTGCGTCGCCGCGATGGCGCCGGGGACGCTGGCGCCGTCGGTGAGGTGGGCCTCCATCCGGTCGAGCTTCCACGACGCGGGCGTGACTCCACGGTCGACCCGCTCGCGGAGCACCTGGAGGATCTCCCCGACGGCGCCGTCCGAGAACCCCTGGGCCCGGAGGCCGACGGCCGCGTGCTCGAAGAGGTCGTCGTAGAGGCGAGCGGCGTCGGCGGTCTCCTCGCCGGTCGCGTCGATCCACGTCAGGTCGGCGTCGAGACCGTCCCGGGCCGCGGCGTAGAAGTTGCGGCGGGCGACGGACCACGGCAGCTCCGAGACGGGGTGATCGGCGCGCACGAGGCCGACGAGGAGGCCCGCGAACGTGGCCTGGAGGGCGACCGTGTCCCGGACCGTGGGCTGGCCACCGAGCGGGCGGAACTCGATGCGCGCGTTCGCCGCGGTTCGCGAGGCGCCCCCGAAGACCGGGCGCACCCACCGCCAGTAGGTACCGTGCTTGAGCCGGAAGTGGGCGAAGTCGTCGTCGAAGCGGTCGTGGGGGGAGACGGGCATCGGGACCACCGTCTCGTCCGTCGCGATGCGCTCGAGCGCGGTCCGGACGCTGTCCACGTCGCGCGGGAACCGCACCTTCCCGCGCTCGGGACCCTCGGGCACGTCGGTCTCGTCAGGCGTCCCGACGTAGCCGCCACCGTCGGGGCCGGGGGGATTGAGCGTGCCTTCGAACAGCGGCACGCGGTGGGCGGCCCAGCCGTCCTCGCTGACGCTCTCGGCCGTCGGGTCGTCGTAGCAGTCCGCCGGGAGGAGCGGCGAGTTGGCCGCGAGGGCGAGCAGCGGCCCGGCGACGCGGACCGCGTACCGGAAGTGCGCGGGGAGCTCCCGGGCGCGGGGGAGCTGATAGTGGGGCTGGACGGACGTGGTCAGGGCGACGGGCATGATGGTGTCCGCCTCGACGGTCGCGTGCGGGAGGTCGACGCGCATCGCCATCGCGTCGGTCCCGGTGTTCGACATCGCGTGGTAGCGGGGCGCGCTGCTCATGTTCGAGGCGAGCCGGATCCCGTCGTGGACCGCGCTCGCGTCGAGGTACTCCGTCGCCGTGCTCCCCGTCGGCGCGCGCGTCCAGACCCCGTCGCTCACGAGCCGGAGCCCGGAGGCACGCATCGGCTCGCCGGCCGCCGAGAGTCGCGCGCGGACCGACGCCCCCTGCGCGCGCACGCCCTGCTCGGTGAACGGCTCCGGCTGGGTGCTCATCTCGGCGTTGTGCAGGCCCAGCTCCTTCTCGAACCCGACGTACTCGAGGAGCCGACGGGGAACGCGGGCGAGTGCGGCCGGCTCACCGCTGCGGTCCACGCCGGCCCCCGGCTCCTCGACCGCGTAGAACTCGTACTCCAGGCCGACACACCCCTGCGGGTTGTCGAAGGTCCCGCTCTCGATCTCGGCGAGGATGGCCTCGACCTCGGCGCGGGCGCGCCGGGTGAACTCCTCGGCGTCCGTCTCGAGCGCGTCGGCCACCGCGGCCGCCAGCTCGTCCATGGGGAGCCGTGGTGGCCTCAGCGGTTTCAATGTCGTGGCCGCGCGGCGACGGCCACCCGCCACCGCCCACGCCCCGCCCCGAGTGACAGGAGCTAAGCGGGCGCCACGAGTAGCGACGGGCGATGACGGTCCGACACGACGACTGCACGGTGACGTGGCTCGGGTACGCGACCGCGCGCGTGACCGTCGACGGCGGCCCGACGGTGTACACCGACCCCGGCCGGTACGGCATCTTCGCGGGCGAGTGGAGCGACCGCTACGGCGGCGTGCCCCACCCGGACCCGGACGGCTACGACGCGCGGGACGGCGACCTCGTTTTGGTCACCCACGACCACCACTACTCCTCGGCCGGCGTGCGCGCCGTGGCCGACGAGGACGCCACCGTGGTGGTGTACGAGGGCGTCGACGCCGCGAACGTCGACCGCGACGTCGAACCGGTCGCGGCCCTCCCCTACGACGTGCGACGCGTCGCGTACGGCGACACGCTCACCGTCGAGGGCGTCGAGGTCGAGGTGGTCCCGGGGTACAACGAGCCCGAGGGCCCCCGCGCGGCCCCCGACGGCAGCGTCCCGCATCCGGTGGGCTTCGGGTGTGGCTTCCGGATCGTGGTCGGCGAGACGCCCGTGTTCTGGCCGGGCGACTCCGACGCCCTGCCCCACCACGAGGACGTCGACGCCTCGCTGTTCCTCCCGCCCATCGGGCGGTCGTACACGATGGACCGCCACGAGGCGGCGGTCCTCGCGGAGGCCATCGACCCGGACCTCGTCCTCCCCATCCACTACAACACCTTCGAGGGGCTGCGGGCGGACTCGCGGGCCTTCGCCGCGGACGTCGCGAGCCGCGGCGTCCCGGTGGTCCTCGACGAGTCCGACGACTGACTGAAACGAGCGCCTCGCGCGTCGCGTTGCGCGGTCGAAGAAGAGTGGCGTGGGTCGGTCCTGTTACGAGGTCGAGGTGCCGCTCGAGCCCGCGGCGGCCTTGCCGATGAGCCGACCGAAGTAGGTCGCGGCGCTGAGGTTCATCCCGCCGTCCTTGAACTGGCCGGTGATGGTGTTGGCGCACTTCGGCGCCGCGCGGAGTCCCTGGATGGGCTGGTTCTCGACGTCCAGAACGCGGCCCTTGATCCTGGTCGAGATGCCGCCGTGGGTCTCGTACCGGAGGTCCATCGTCTCGACGCTGAGGTCGTAGACGTGGAACGGTGGGGTGTACAGCTCCTTGAGGAAGCGGCGCGGCTTGCCGTACTGCGGGTCGCGCCCGCTGTTGGCGTTGTTGCTGTACGCGCCGATGTTCTCGTTGACGAAGTCGTACGGGATGTCGAGCCGGCGGTTGATGCGCTCGATGAGGCCGATGTAGCCGTTCGCGGAGAACAGCTTCGTGAGGTGCTCGGGCTGCCCGCCGATGTTGCTGATGAGCTGGCCGTCCATGAGGTAGTACGCCTGCCCGTCCTGGTTCTCGAGGATCTCCGTCCCGATGTCGGCGGGCGGGCGGGACTCGTCCATGAAGCGGAGGCCGTCGGAGTTGAACATCATCCCCTTCAGGAGGTGCCGGCTGTTGGGCGACTCCGTGTTCGGCTGCTTCGGGAAGAGGTGACAGTCGGCGGTGAGCTGTCCCATGTTCTCGACGCTGGCGCCGATGGACTGTGCCATCCGGATGCCGGCGCCGTCGTGGAGCGGGACCATCGAGTAGCCGCCCTTCCCCTTCATGAACTCGGGGGCGTGCTTGTCGATCATGTCCCGGTTCATCTCGAAGGGACCGGTCGCGAGGACGACGTCGTTGTGCGCGCGGATGGCGATCTCGCCGTCGCTCGCCTTCGCGATGACGCCCTCGACGTTCCCGTCGCTGTTCGTGACGAGCCGCGTGGCGGGCGTCCCGAACTTCACAGTCACGCCGGCGTCGGTGGCGGCGGAGTCCAGGGCGTTCCAGAGCTCCTCGCCGCCCTTGCCCTCGCCCTTCACGGTGTGGCCCCGCTTCATCGGCGTGACCTGCTCGGCGTAGGGCTGGTTGAACTCCGCGCCCGAGTACGTGAGCCCGCCACCGGGGTAGTAGTCCATCCGGTAGGGCGAGGTGTTCTCGGTGTACAGCGGGACGCCGACGTCGTCGCGCAGCCAGTCGTGGTGGGCCTTGCTGTTCTGCGCGAACGTCTCGATGCGGTCCCGGTCGGCCTGCGGGTACCGCAGCTCCATGTAGTTCTGCATCATCTCGGGGCTGTCGAAGGCCCCGAGGATCTCCTGCATCTCCGTGCGCCCGCCGAGGTAGAGGAGTCCGTAGGACTGCCTGACCGCCTCCCCGCCCTGGTCGTTCTTCTCGAGGACCACCGTGTCGGCGCCGTTGTCGGCGGCGACGTAGGCCGCTGTCGACCCCGCGGCCCCGTACCCGACGACGACCACGTCGTGTTCCTCGTCCCAGCTGACCTCGGTGCTGTCAGCCGGGGACGCGTCCGGACCCGCAACCTGATAGCCGAGGAGGGTTCCACCGGCCCCCACGCCCATGCCTGCGATGAGCGTCACCACGTCGCGTCGACTGACTTGCCCGCGCGACGATGCATCGTCGCCTCCGCCCGTATGGGACATACGAACCCTCTTTCCGGGGTGTCCTATATAAACGTTCCTTTGGAATCCTCTCGCACATCTCTTCGGTGAGAGGCATCACGGTCCTGCGAGGTTCGGGGTGGTCGCGTCAGTGGTCCGGGCCGGGGGCGCCGCGCCGTGCGGCCCGCGAACCGCGTGACGTCGGCTCCCCGGCGTCAGACGACGCCCATCTCGTCGAGGCGCTCGGGCAGGTAGGTGTCGGTGACGAAGTCGAGGCCGCGCGAGGCGAGTGCCTGCTGCTCGGCCTTCTTCTCGATGTCGAGTTGCAGCTCTATCTGCTCGCGCCAGTAGTCCGTCTGGAACCGGGGGTCCTCGAGCTCTGACTCGAGGGCGTTCACGTCGGAGTCAGAGAGCGGGTCGGTCGGGAGGTCGTAGGAGACGATGTCGGTCGGCTGGATGCCGACGAACTGCGCCTCGGGCGTCGCGAGGTACTCCGAGAGGTGCGCGGACTTGATGGAGCCGTACGCGACGGAGCCGTAGATGCGATACGACCAGGGGTCGCCGTCGGTGAAGACAACGACCGGGAGGTCGAGTTCGTCGTGGAGGCGCTTGGTCAGCCGCCGCGTCGCTCGCGCGGGCTGGCCCTTGAGGTGAACGACGATGCAGCCGTACTCGTCGTCGAACCCGTTCTCGACCAGGCGGTCCCGCATGCCGCCGGTCTCCACGCAGAGCACGAACTCGGCGTCGTGGTCGAGGAACTCGATGGTGTCGGGGTTGTTCGGGATCTGGTAGC
>JBDGTC010000095.1:0-15658 GCA_042217215.1 Halobacteriaceae archaeon | reverse complement strand
TGATGAGGTCGATCGGCGTGTCCGGCACGGAGGAGAACTGCCGGATGGTGAAGTTGGGGCCCCGGGTCGCGACATCCCCACCGAGCGTCAGCTGGATGCGCGAGCCCTCCGGGAGGCTGGCGTCGACCAGGGGGTTGGAGAGCGAGAGGTGCTTGCCCGAGCGCTGCGCGAGCCGGACCACGAAGGACTGGAGCTCCTGCTCCCCGAACCGCACGTTCGTGTCGAGGTCTCGGTAGCGACGGTGGTAGACGAACACCGGGACGTCGACGCCGTCACACGAGATGTCCTCGATGGCCTCGTCGGCCATGATGGGCTCGATCTTCCCGAGTTCGATGAAGTCGCGGACGAGGTAGTAGAGGAGCTTGTGGATGGAGATGGTCTGGATGGCGGCCGTGTGCTCCTCGATGAGCTCGCGGGCCCGCCGGGAGAACATCGTCGCCTTGTGCTCCTCGGAGTCGATCTCCTGGTACATCAGGCTGTTCCGGAGGATCTTCGTGAACTCGTCTCTGACGTACGTCTCGAACTCGTCGAGGACCGGCTCCACCACGCGGTAGGTGATCTCGTCCTTCTCGGGGTGGTGCAGGATGGTCACGTACGCGAACGGGCGGTCGACCCAGTATCGCTCGAGCTCCTCGTACTCCTCGAGGTAGCTGAAGTCGAAGTACTGGCGCTCTATCTGTGACTCGGTCGGCCGCTCGTCGAAGTAGGTGCTCTCCAGGTCGTGTTCGAAGGTCTCCTTGACGTCCTCGAGGACCTGGGTGCGCACCGGGTGCTCCATGTCGACCGTCTCGCGGTGCTCCGCGGAGTACAGGGCCAGCTCCCCGTCCCCGTTCGCGTCGAGCTGCTCCCGGAGGTCGTCCTCCGAGGACCCCCGGAGCCGCCGCCCGATGGCAGACAGCGCCCCCGAGAGCCGGCCCGCCCCGTCACGGCTCGCCGAGGAGTCAGTCTCCTCGCCGCCCCCTGGTTCCGCTCCGGCATCAGACATTGATGACTGCAATGACGGCGACCCACGTTAAGTTTCCGATGGTGTGATATAAGTGGAGTGAGATGTTTTCCCCCGCGGCGGGCGCGCGTCCACGCTCGGCACTCGCGACGCGACAGGTGCCCGGTTGCGGGCGATTACCTTCGCATGTGAAGTCACGCCGTTCCGGCGCGGGAGTTCAGCACCCGGTGTGTCACGCCCTGAACTGTCGGCGAAGAGACCCTGCCTACAGCTCGATCCGCTCGACCAGCTGGTCCTCGCCGGCGCCGGTGTTGATGGCCACGATGCGGACGTGGTCCTCCACGCCCGAGCCCCGGAGCTTCTCCTTGAGCAGCGTGTCGACCTGGTAGACGCCGGCGGCGTTGCGCATCTCGATCTCGACCAGCACCGGGACGCCGTCGCCGGTCTTCAGCGACACGCCGTCGATCGCCTGACTCGAGAGCGTGTTGATGCCCCGCCCGCCCCGTTCGTACGGGAGCCGCGAGCGGCCGCGCTCCATGTCGAGGGCGTCGGCGACGCGGATGACGCCCGCCTCCGTCGTGAGGGGCTCCTCGGCGGTGTGGTGACAGAGGATGGCGTGGAGCACCTCCGAGGTCACCCTGACCTGCTCCGGGACGTCGTAGAACTCGGGGAGGATGTCGTCCAGGAGGTCGCTGGCCAGCGGGATGGAGTAGTAGACGTGCTCGTCGCGGTGGACGACGTGGCCGATGTCGTGGAGCGTGGCGGCGAGCGCGACGATGACCGCCTCGTCGGCCTCCGCCAGCCCCTGGTCGGCGGCGCCGTTGAACGAGACGCCACCCGCCTTGAGCAGGTCGTACAGCCGCAGCGCCCGGTTGCGCACGATGCGGACGTGGGCGGGGCCGTGGTCGTTGTAGCCCTTCCGGACGACAGGGTTGACGTTCTGCGCCTCGAGGAACGCGTTGACCGCCGGGTGGTTGTCGACGAAGGAGAGCACCTCGTTGACCCGTTCGTCGGGGAAGTGGTGGTCCTCGTCCGGGTCGTAGTCGCGACCGGTGGAGTCGTCGAGGGCGTCCTCGCCGAGTCCGTCGGCGACCGCCTCCCGGTTCGGGTCTGACATGGACCGAACCTCACGGTGCACGGGAGAAAAGCCCACCGGGTAACCTCGACTGCCGACGTGTTGGACGGCGGTGGACCCGCGGTCGGACCCGCCGGGTGGCCGGGACGCCGGACGTCGAACGGCCCACTCGACGCGGGATTCACCCGAGCAAAAGGCCTATGAGCGACTGGCGGCTACCTGTTGTTATCGATGGCATCCCAGGCACTGGCGTTCGTCGGCGGCATTCCCGGCGGCACCGAGATGGTGGTCATCCTGCTGATCGCGGTGCTGCTCTTCGGGGCGAACAAGATTCCGAAGCTGGCACGGTCGACCGGGCAGGCGATGGGCGAGTTCCAGCGCGGTCGCGAGGAGATAGAGCAGGAGCTCGAGGAGATGAAGGAGACGGCCTCCGTCGACACGGACCTCGACACCTCCGTCGACACCGGTACGGGCGGCGCGAGCGGCGCGTCCGACGCCGGCTCCGGCAGCACCGTCGACACCAGCGACGTCGCCCCGGACAGTTCGAGCGACGAGTCCTCGAAGTAACGCAGCCGCCCCGCAGCCCACCACCATTTTTACGCCGTCCCGACCGACCAGCACCCGCGCCAGGGCGTGTGGCCTAGTGGACAGGGCAAGGGGTTCCTAACTCCTGGATCGCGGGTTCGAATCCCGTCACGCCCGAGTACCTTTTTGTTCGTCGGGTTTCCTCGCTCGCGGCTTCGCCGCTCGCTGCGGGAACCACTCCTCACAAAAAGCTACGCTAAAAAGGCCGGGCGCTCCCTCCGGTCGCGCCCGGTGATCCCTCGCTTCGCTCGGGATGCTCGGAGAGTGGGATTCGAGTTCTGAAAGTCCCAACCCGGAACGCCCGAGCGAAGCGAGGGCGCAGCCCGGACCGTCCTCCTCTGGTTCGAATGTACTTTTTTACTCGTCGGGTTCGCCTGCGGCGCACCACTCCTCACAAAAAGCTACGCTGAAAAGGCCGGACGCTCCCTCCGGTCGCGCCCGGTGAACCCTCGCTTCGCTCGGGACGCTTGCAGAGTGGGATTCGAACCCTGGAACTCACAGCCCGGGGGCGCAGCGGCCGCATAGTGCGCCTTCACCTCGACCGGACCGACTCCGCAACCGCCTCCAGCCGCTCGTACTCCGCGTCGCTGTACGCGATCACGCGAACGTCCGCGAGTACGCCCACGGGTTCGAACTCGTCGACCGTCTCGCAGACGACCCGTGCGCCCGTCTCGAAGTCGAGGCCAGCCGCGCCGGTGCCCAGCACCGGGAGGACGGCGGAGCGACACCCCAACTCGTCTGCCCGGGCGAGGGCGTTCCGGGTGGCGTCTTCGACGCTCTCGGCCGTCGCGCGGCCGTCGCCGTAGTGGGGCATCGCGGCGGCGTGGAGGACGTACTCGGCGTCGAGGCCGAACGAGTCGGTGACAGCGACCTCGCCGAGGTCGACCGGGCCCTCGGCGACGGCGGCCTCGTTGATTGGGCCGTCCGCGGCGCGACGGAGTGCGCCCGCCACGCCGCTGCCCATCTGGAGGCTCGTCCCGGCGGCGTTCACGAGGGCGTCCGCGCGCTGGGCCGCGATGTCGCCCTGGATCACGCTGAACTCCATGGGTGTGCCTCGGTCTACGGAACCCAAGAATCGCCCGACCAGCGACCCAGCCGGCGAACCCACAGACCTTACTCCCGCCCGGCGGAGGTGACGGGCATGAGCGAGATCCACTCCGACTGGGGCGACTGGCTGCCGCGGGCCGTCGCCGACGCCGAGCCCGACCCCCTCGCCGTCTGGTACCTCGGCTGCAACGGCTTCGCGGTAAAGGCCCGCGACGGCACGACCGCGTTCGTCGACCCGTACCTCAACCTCGGCCGGCCGCCGCGCACGACGCGGATGATTCCGGTCCCCTTCGATCCGGGTGACGTCCGGGCCGCCGACGCGGTGTTCGCGACCCACGAGCACACCGACCACGTCGACGGGCCGAGCCAGGCCCCCATCCTCGCCGGGACGGGGGCGACGTTCTACGGGCCGGAGGCGAGCGTGGCGGAGACGCGCGAACAGGGGTGGACCGACGAGTGGGCCGTGGATGACGACCAGTTCGCCGTCGTCGACGTGGGCGACACGGTGGAGCTTGGCGCGCTCACGGTCCACGTCGAGCCGGCCCACGACCCCGACGCCGCGGAGCCCGTGGCGTACGTCTTCGAGTGCGAGGACGCGACGTTCTACCACGCCGGGGACGGGCGGCCGGCGGACGAACTCGCGGAGACGGCAGCGCGCTTCGACGTGAACGTCGGGGCCGTCGCGTTCGGCTCGGCGGGCCTGATCCCCGACAAGGAGACCGGCGAGCCGCGGCGACGGGAGTGGTACAACGACGAGAACGAGGTCGTCGAGGTCGCGCGGGCGCTCGAACTCGACCGCCTCCTCCCGACCCACTGGGACATGTGGCGCGGGCTGACCGCGGACCCGAAGGTGCTCCACGAGCACGTCACGAGCTACGAGTACCCCGAGCGCCTCGAGGTCGTGAAGATCGGGGACCGCGTCGACGTCTGAGTCCGGACGCCGGGGGGACACCGGGCCAGTCCGTCGGCAGCAGACTCAGAGGTCGGCGTTGCGGAACCGCCAGAAGCCGAAGCCGAGCGCGAGTGCGGCCCAGCCGAGGAGGACGACGACGCCGTACCACTCGGGGAGGCTCCCGTAGCTCCCCGCCAGCTGGTCGGTGATCTCCGGGGGCATGAAGAAGGCCGTCGCGTTGCCGTACGCGGCACCGGGACTGAGTCCCTGGAAGACGAGGATCCAGTCCGGCGTCGGCTCGCCCCCGGCTGCGGGCGGTCGGGGGCCGTCCGAGACGAGGAAGTCCAGCCCGAGAGCGATGGTGTCCCAGAGCACGCCGTTGAGGAACCAGAACCCGATGGCGACCGCCGCGGCCCGAGAGGTCGTGGCGAACGCACTCGAGATACCCACACCGATGGTCGTGAACACCGCGGCGTAGAGGATGGTGAGCACCGTGAAGAGGAGGAAGGCCCCGAAGTTCACCTCGCTGTACATCGTGACGTTGATGAGCAGCGCGAGGGCGAAGCCGGCGAGCAGCGGGACGACGACGGTGACCGCCCGGCCGAGCACCTTCCCGAGGACCACGTCGCCGCGGGTGTTGGGCAGGCCGAGCAGGAGCTTGATCGATCCGGACTCGCGCTCCCCCGCGATGGACTTGTAGGTGACGAGCACGCCGGCGATGGAGATGAACAGGCCGGCGGTGCTCTGGAGGACGACGATGAACGCGAGCGTCGAGATCTCCCGGCTCTGCCCGGCGAAGAGGGTCGCGAACGCGTACGCCAGTCCCGCGATGAGCATGATGAACAGCGCCGAGAGGACCCAGAGCGAGCGCGCACGGAGGGCGTCGCTGAAGTCCTTCCGCGCGACGGACTGCCAGCTCATCGCTGGGCTCCCTCCCCGCGGGTGTAGTGGGCGAACAGGTCCTCGAGCGAGGACTCCTGCGTGCTGAAGTCCTGCACCTCGGCACCCGCCGTCTCGATGGCGTCGAGGACCGACGTCTTGGAGCCGCCCTCCGTGGACATCAGGAGCATGTGTCCCTCGCTCCGGACGTTCGAGACGCCCTCCAGACCCTCGACGGCGGCGAGCACGTCGTCGGACACCTCGTCCACGCGCACCTCCAGCGTCGTCCCGCCGCCGGCGGCCTGCCGGAGGCCCTCGATGCTGTCCTCGGCGACGAGTTCGCCCGCCCGCAGGATGCCCACGCGGTCACAGACCGCCTCGACCTGCTCGAGGATGTGGGAGCTGAAGAAGACGGTGGCGCCGCGCTCGTGTTCGTTCCGGATGATCTCGCGCATCTCCCGTGCGCCGTTCGGGTCGAGTCCGGTCGAGGGCTCGTCGAGGATGAGGAGGTCGGGATCGCCGACGAGCGTCATCGCGAGCACGAGCCGCTGGGCCATCCCCTTCGAGTAGTTGCCGGCCTTCCGGTCGGCGGCCTCCGGGATGCCGACGCGCTCGAGGAGCGCCATCGGATCGTCCTGAACGCCCTTGGACTCGATGGCGAACTCCACGTGCTGGCGGCCGGTCAGCCGCTCGTAGACGTGGAACGCGTCCGGGAGGACGCCGATGCGCCGTCGGATCTCCTGGGAGTGCTCGCGGGTGTCGAGTCCGAGCACCTCGGCGGTACCCTCGCTCGCGCGGACGAAGTCGAGCAGGATGTCGATGGTCGTGGACTTCCCCGCGCCGTTCGGACCGAGGAAGCCGTAGATCTCGCCCTCCTGGACGGTGAGGTCGAGGCCCTGGAGCGCCGTGACGTCACCGAACCGCTTGGTGACGCCCTGGACGTCGATTGCTGCCATGCCCGTCCGTTCACCCGGTCCCGTCAAATATCTTGTTCATAGGACAGTAGTGACACGTGCGACACGTTGCCACGGGCGAGCGCGCCCCGCGTGGCCGCCCGCTCCGACACCGATTTCACCCGGCCCGGCGAGACCCGCCCATGCAGTTCGGCATCTTCCCCACGGAGGGTGGCCGGCGCTTCGAGAGCGTCGTGGAGGAGGTCCGCCTCGCGGAGTCGGTGGGCTTCGAGAGCTGCTGGGTCAACGACCACCAGGCGACCGCCGGCGAGAACTACTGGCCGTCGCCGCTCCAGCGCCTCGGTCCGGTCGGCACCGAGACCGACCTCGAACTCGTGACGGCGGTCCTGATCCTCCCGCTGTACCACCCGCTGCACGTCGCCCAGCGCGCGGCGACGCTCGACCTGATGTCCGGGGGAAACCTCACGCTGGGCGTCGGCCTCGGGTACGTCCCCCGGGAGTTCGAGGCCTTCGACGTCCCCATGGACGAGCGCGCCGGCCGGCTGATCGAGGGCCTGCGCTTCCTCGATACGTTCTTCCGCGCCGACGGCCCGATTACCTTCGAGTGTCCCTTCTTCGCGGTCGAGGACTGGCAGCCCCTCCCGGAGCCCGTCCAGGACCCGCGGCCCGACCTGTGGGTCGGCGGGTGGGGCGAGAAGCAGCTCCAGCGCTCGGTCCGCTTCTCCGACGCGTGGGTGCCCGGGGTCGTCGTCGACAACGAGGGCGTCGCCACCCGGAAGGCTCGCCAGCGCGAGCTCGTCGCCGAGTCGGGCGGAAACTGGGACGACGTCGCACACCCGCTCATGCGCGACGCCGTGATCGCCGAGACCCACGAGGCGGCGGTGGCGCTGGGCGAGGAGTACCTCTATGCCTCCTACCGCGACGAGTACGGCGGCGACTTCGAGCACCCCTACGTCGGGAGCGACGAGGTCGAATCGTTCGAGCGCCTCGCCGAGGACCGCTTCCTCGTCGGGACGCCCGCGGAGGTCGCCGAACAGATCGAGGACCTCCGCGACCGGATGGCACTCGACCACCTCGCGGTGCGCTTTCACCACTCGGGGATGCCGACGGAGACGGTCCAGGAGCAGATCGAACTGTTCGGGGACGAGGTGGTCCCGCAGTTCACCTGAGCCGGCCGAGCGCCCCGCGCTGTGCGAGCGCGGGTGCGGGCCGCGCCGGACCGCTACAGCCGCCCGAGGTCCGCGAGGATCTCGCGGAGGTCGGCTCGCTCGGCATCGTCGATGCCCGCCTGGGGCGGGAGGACGGTGTCGTGCTCGAAGACCCCCTGCAGCTGGAGGGCGGTCTTGCACCGGGCGCGGTACTTCCCCTCCGGCTCGCCGAAGAGGTGGTTGGTGAGCGGGAGCAGCCGCTCGCGGATCTCGCGGGCGCGCTCGAGGTCGCCGCGGTTCACGGCCCGCACCTTCTCGACGTGGAGGTCGGGCACGAGGTTGGCGTACCCGATGAGTCCCGTCACCGCGCCGTGGACGTAGGCGTGGTAGAGGAAGGTGTCGTTGCCCGTCATCATCGTGAACTCCGCGTCGCTCTCGGCGAGCGCGCGGACGGTCCGGTCGTAGCGCACCGGGTCGAAGGAGGCCTCCTTGAACCCGATCACCTGCGGCATCGAGCAGATCTCGACGTGCGCGTCGATGGGGACGCCCGGCGAGCCCCAGGTCGGGAACTGGAAGTCGATCAGCGGGACGTCGACGGCGTCCGCGACGCGCCGGAAGTGCTCGACCGGCTCCCGGGGGTCCTCGTGTGCGTACACGTCGAGCGGGAGAAGCATGAGCGCCTCCGCGCCGGCCGCGACCGCCCGCTCGGCGCGCTCGACGGCCCGGAGCGAGGACTCGCCGTACACCCCGGCGAACACCGGCGTATCCCCGGCGGCCGCGGCGTGGACCTCGATCACCCGCTCGTAGGTCTCGGCGTCGAGCATCTTGCACTCCCCCGAGTGGGCGTTGGCCATCAGGGCGACGACGCCGTCGGTCGCGGCGAGGGCGGCCACGTGCTCCCGGAGGTCCTCGGCGGCGAGGTGGTACTCCGGGGTCCACGGGGTCACCGTCGCCGGGATGATTCCGTCCTCGATGGCGGTCGCGAGCGGGCGGAACTCGTCGGCGAGCATGGCGGCTCTTCGACGGCCAGCACAAAACCGTGGGGGTGTCCGACGCCCATCGGGCGTCGACAGCCGTCTCCGGACCGCGACGCCGCGTCCAAAAGGGTGATGGCGGTCGAGCGGGTATATCGGTCGATGAGCGCAGGAACGCTCCAGCGACTCCTGGACGTCGCCGTCGTCGTCGGCGAAGTCGTCGCGGGGCTGCTGGCCGCCGGCGCGGGACTCCTTCTGGAGACCGACGCCGTGGAGGCGATGGGTACGAACCTCACGATGGCGGTCTGGTACACGGTGTTCGGCGGCGTGTTGCTCGCCGTCGGGTGGCAACTGTTCACCGACGCGAGGGCTCGACGCGCGGCGGCGCGGGTTGGCTCGACGTGACCGGGGGCGCCCACCGACGGGGAAGCTTAAATGCACTGAGCCCCAGGACGAAACGATGAGTGAGGGCCACACCGCCGGGGACGCGACGCTGTCGGCCGACCGACGGGGCCAGGCCGAGGTCGTCGGCGTCGTCCTCATTCTGGGACTCGCCGTCATCGGTATCAGCGCGGTGGTGGTGCTCGGAGCCGACGCCATCGGGGGAACCAAACAGGCGAGTCACCTCGAGCGCGCCGAGCAGGGGATGGCGCTGTTCGACTCCAAGGTCGCCGTCGTCGGACTGGGCGACGCCACCGCCCAGCAGGTACGGCTCCCGGAGGCCGGCGACGGGCGGTATCACGTGGAACCGGGTGAGGGGTCGATCACGATCAAACACGTGAACTACAGTACGGACCAGGATGCGAGTCCCGAGGTCGAGACCATCTACTCCGGGACCATCGGGTCCGTCGCCTACGAGAACGGCGACACCGAGATCGCCTACCAGGGCGGCGGCGTCTGGCGGACGACCGACGACGGGACCGTGATGGTCTCGCCGCCGGAGTTCCACTACCGCGGTGCCACACTCACCCTCCCCGTGCTCAGAGTCGCTGGCGGGGGCAGCGCGAGCACGAACCTTCGCCCCGCGATAACGCCGGCCCTCCGTGGCGAACCGGTGTACCCCAACCCCGCCGCCGGAGGCACCGCCGACGGGGAGGGCAGTCCGTACGACGAGACCGACACGGCCTACCGGAACCCCATCGAGAACGGGATCGTCGAGGTGACCGTCACCAGCGAGCACTACCGCGGGTGGGCGACCTACTTCCGCCAGCGCACCGAGGGCGTGGTGACGGTCGACGACGCCGCGAACACCGCCACGGTGGAACTCGTCTCGCTGGGGGACGTCGGCGACTTCCAGATGCCCCAGGACGGCAACGCACTGAAGGTGCGCGGAGCCGCGACCAACCACCCCGTCGACACCTTCCGGTTCACCCTCGTCGACGACGACGGCGACAACGCGGACTTCTCCAACCTGAAGTGGTCACTCTGGGCCGAGAAGGGTGGCGCGGAGTTCGAGATCCACCTCCGCGGGAGCGGGTCGATGAAGTGTGGGTCGGACTCCGCCGACCTCTACGTCTACTACAGTCCGACGGGAACGACCGACTACCACGGCTGGGAGAAGGAAAACTTCGCGCCGGTGACCTGCGCCGACGTCGACGGCGACGGAACCGACGAGAAGAAACTGGAAATCGACCTCTCGTCCAGCGTCGACATGTCCTACGTCGACCTCAAGAACGAGGGGCACATCGAGCACTTCAGCCTGAACAACAAGGAGTTCATCTCCTCGACCACGTGGGACGACCACGCCGCGGACGACCGCGACGGGGACGGCACCTACCCGACCTTCCCGGCCGACGGGCCGGCAACGGTCGACTACGTGACCGATCACTACTTCGCACTCCTCGGTCCGAGTTTCGACCTCTGGGTCGCCGACTTCGGCGGTGACAGCGTCAACGAGGACCAGTCCTCGGGGTACATGGACATCGACGGCACCGGGGGGAAGTACATCACGTACCTCCACGTCACCCACAACGAAGTCGACGTGCGGTTCGACTGAGCCGCCTGGCCGGCGGGGGTCGCCCGGAGACGGCTCTGTCACTGGTTATCGGCGGAGTCCCGGGAGACGCGCGAGGGGGTCGAACGCGGGGCGTGCCGTCCGTCGCGGGCAGACCAGGTGGGTCAGTTCGAGAAGGCGACGTCGATCTTGTGGATCGCGAGATCGAGCGTCGATACGTCGACCGTGCAGATGACGTCCGACCCCGTCACCGAACACGTCGTCCTGGGCCGCGACGAGAGGAACCGCCGCCACGGCGCGGGGGTCGGGGTCGTGACGCGGACCTTCACCACGTAGGTCGACGAGACGCTCTCCAGGACGGTGCGGACCTTCGCGTGTGAGGTCCGCACGAGGATCGTCGTCGAGCCCGCGATGCCACCGGCGCGCGAGCGGGTCTGGACGATCGGCAGCAGTGCGGACGTGCCCGATCGGGCGACCGTGATGCCGGGCTGGCGGACCATGACGGCGCCGTCTGACTGGGCGCGAATCACGGCCCCGCTCACGTAGCGAAGCGACGTTCCCTGGCCGCTCCGGTAGACCACGGGCTGGACGCTGACGTTCTCGCTGAAGGGTTCGCTGGCGTCGCTGGTCCGGTCCGAGTCGGTGGAGTCTGACTCCTCGTCTATCCACACCTCGAACTCCGTCGCGTCCCCGATCTCGATGCTGGCGTCGGCGAGTTTGATCTCGGTCGCGCGGGTCGGCGCGCGCTGCTGGGTCATGTCCTCGACGTTCTCGGCGAGGACCTCGAACGCACGCTCGGCGTTGTTGATCCGCTCGACGTCGCGGGTCTCCTCCAGCCCCCCGAGTCCGAAGACGTACGTCATCGAGATGGCCGTGATGATGATGGAGAACACGAGCACGTACCCGAGCGCCTCGCTGAGTGCGCGCCGGTCGGCGAACAGGTCACTCATGGCGGACCTCCAGGCTGTCGCTGCCGTGGTGGTACACGACGACGAGATCACCGCCGCGGACGGTCGTCTCCTGGAGGCCGTTCGAGAGCTCTCCCGACGGGTCGTCCGTCGAGATGGCGACCGTCGTCGACTCTGATACGTCGACGGCGTCGGACTCGATGGTGGCGGTGAGGCGGTACCGGCTGGGGTGGTCGGTCGGCGTCGCCACCTGAGTGACCGTGATCCGGTAGGTGAACCCGGCGACGGTGCGGGGGAGCGGCGTGTCGATGCGGACGGCGCCGTCCGCGTCGGTGGCGAGCGCGAGGCGGTCGGCGCGGTCCACGTCCGACGCGAGGCGCTCGACGAGGACCTCGAGTTCCGAGTGGACGACGCGCTCTCGCTGGGCGTCGACGAACCCGCCACCGGCGAGCATGATGCCCGACACCAGCAGGGTGGTGATGCCGAGGGCGAGCACGTAGCCCAGGACCGTCGAGACGGCCCGGCGGGTCACGACCCACCACCCGACCCGATCACGACCCACCACCCGCCTGGACGACCACGTCGGTCCCGACGAGGAGGTCCGGCCCGCGGTAGGTCAGGTTCAGCGTCGTCGACCAGATGGCGTCGATGGCGAAGGGGTTGGTCGACGACGGTGCCGTGTCGAAGTGGTCCGTGCCCGCGACGCTCGCGCCCGGGTCGACGAGGAGGGTGTAGGTCCCGTCGCCGGCGTCACCGTCGTCGTAGGAGACTGTGAACCCCGACGACACGACGTCGGTCGCGGGAGTGAACGTACACGTCGACCCGGCAGTGCCGGCGAGCACGTCCACCGTCACGGACCCGCTCGTGTCGCAGGTCGTCCCGCCGGAGAACGCGAGGTCCACGTCGCCGTCGCCGCCGTCGTCCCAGACGTCCATCGTCCAGGTGTTCGTCCCGTCCGTTACCGTGACGGTGAACGCCCCGGAGGGGGCCGAACCGCTCCCCGTGGCCAGGTGGCTCGTGTCGACGGTCAGTTCGAAGGTCCGGACCGTCGAGATGCCCGTCGCGAGCGTCCAGTCGGACGCGTGCGTCCCGTCTGAGTGGTCGCTGTCCGTGAACGGCCGCTCGGTGTCCTGGAGGGCCCGGGTGGTTCCGGTCACGCTGGCGACGGAGACGTCGGTCGCGTGCGAACCCGCCAGCCCGTGGTGGCCCCGCTGTCGTTCGTAGTCGTCCACGTGGGCCTCGAGGTCGGTCCGGAGTCCGGAGAGCGTCGCGTCGTCGTCGTAGTCTGCGTTCGTCGCCACGACGAGGCGCTCGCCGGCGTCGATGGCGTCCGACCGGAGGGCGAGGGCGTCGGACGCACCCGGGTCCGCGCTGCGGGTGCCGAGGTTCTCGGTGTAGATAGCGGTGTTCAACACCAGCGCCAGCGCGACGAACAGCACCGCGAGCGTGAGCGCGGTCAGGACGAACAGCTGCCCGCGGTCATCTCCGCTCACATCCGCCATACGACCACCTCCACGACCACGACGTTGTAGAGCGGGTGTTCGCTCCCCGACGTGTAGGCGTCCGGGGCGAAGTAGGGGACGGCGTCGAGGCGAGCGGTGGGCGACCCGCCGTTGCTCCCGAGGATCTTGTCGCTGTCGCGGAGCGCGACGGTCGTCGTCGCCGCCGCAGCGTGGTCGCTCGGCTCGCCCGTGTAGAGGAGGCGCTGCTCGGCAATGGTACCGTCCTGCGTGACGTAGTAGAGATTGACGTTGTACGCCACGCCCTGGCGGTCGAACGCCCGCTCGAGCCGGTCCCCGAACGACGACCACGAGGGGAGGCGGGAGACGTAGAACCCCTCGTCGCTCCCCCAGAACTCGCCGCGCGTGCTGTCCCAGTTGCGAAGCACCGTCCGGATGTCCGCGTCGTCGGTCGCTCGCAGGACGCCCTCCGCGGTCGCGGCCTGCTGGTTCTCGATGTGCTGACTCGACGTACTGGCGGTGAGCGGCGTCACCGCCGTCACCTGGAGGGCGAACAGGACGCTCGCCAGCAGGAGGGTCGCGGCGGCGAACGCCTCGAGGGTGTGTGCCTGTCCGCGGTCCGTCCCCGGCCCGCCACCGGCGGGCGCGTCGCGGTCCGGCGTGCTGGGGCCCGACACGTTACCACACCCTGACGAACAGCGTGTACTGCGTCCCGGAGTCCTCGAAGGTCACCAGCCGCTGGGCGACGACGACGGTGTCGCTGCTCGTGGGGGCGGGCCCGGAGCTGAGCTTCGTCCCGGTCGAGCAGTCGTCGACGACGGTCGTCGTCCCGTCGCGGCACACCACCTCGAGCGAGCGGTCCCCGCTCACGTCCCGGGCCAGCGTGACCTGCACGCGCTCGAGGTCGGTGAGGCCCACGGCGTCGCCGACCGTGGCGGCCGCGGACTGCCGCGCGTCGTAGCGGCAGTCGTCGTTGGCCGGATCGTTCCCGCCGCCGTCGACCTGGTCGAAGAACTCGAGGGTACACTCCCGATCGAGCACGTACGGCCGCGTCGGGTCAGCGACCAGGAGGCCGCCCGCCAGGTCGTCGGCGACGCGGTCTGCGACCAGGGCGCGGTCCTGGCCCGGACCACTGGTGAACGGGTCGAGCATCCCCGGGACGAACGCGAAGGCGAAGGCCACCGCGAGCAGGAAGATGCTCGCGCCGATGGCGAAGTCGGTCGTCGTCTGCCCGCGGTCGCGGGGTGCGGACCCGACGCGTCCCGTCTGGCGGCTCATCTACCCCACCACCATCCACACCGCGAGCGCGGACGTCGAGAGCACGACGACGAACTTCATCCCGCTGAGCAGTTCGGCGTCGCGGATGTAGCCCGCGATGAACCCCGAGAGGACGGCCTGGATGGTGACGGCGTGGAAGAACAGCATCGAGAGGAGGTCGATGTCGATGCTGCCACCGAAGCCACCCGCCCCACCGCCGCTCTGGCTCGAGAGGCCAGCCATCACGTCGAGGAACTGCGTCTTGAGGATGGCCATCACCGCGAGGAGCGTGAAGTACGTCATCAGGATGATGACGACCTGCATGCGCGTGCGGGACTTGCGCTCCCGCTCGATGTCGTCCTGGTTCTCGCTGGCCTGGGCCGCGGTGGTGAGGACCTGGGTGATCTGACTCGACGCCTCCTGGGCCTTCGAGATGAGTTTGACGGTGCGCGCGAGCCGCGGGATGTGGTACTTGTTGTTGAACTCGATGAGCGACCGCTTCATGCTCGTGCCGTACTGCACCTTCGCGTACATGATGGCGAACTCGTCGCCGAGCTTCCCCGAGGTGGTCTCCGCGACGGTGCGGGTCGACTCCAGCAGCGTGAGGCCGGTGTCGTTCGCCGAGGAGAGCTTCCGGAGGTTGTCCGAGAGCTTCCCGATGACCTTCCGCCGCGAGTAGACGTTCCACTCCCGGAAGACGGTGAGCGGGACGCCGTTGAGGTAGATGGGGACGTAGAAGTAGAGGAACGTGCCCCACACCGGCTGACTCATCATCGCGTCGAAGCTCGTCGGCGCGGCGCCCGAGAGGATGGCGACCGCCCAGATGGCGACCGTCGCGGGCACCGTCAGCACGAGGACGTACAGCGGGTTGTCCCGGAAGAAGATGTGCGGGTTGCGGAGCAACTGGAGGGTGGCGTGGGTGCCCTCGCGGCTCGCCACGCGGTCGAAAATGGCGGCGTCGCCGCGGTACTGCTCGACCAGGCCGAGGTTGAACAGGCCGGGCGAGCCGGTCGCCTCGCGCTCGCCCGACTCGAGGCGGAGGTACCCGTCGCCCGGCTCGTCCTGCTTGACCGTCGCGATGAGAACCAGGAAGCCGATGCCGGTCATCGGGATGAGCCCGTAGACGGTCCCGTAGAGGAGCTGGGTCTGGGCTTGCCCGAGCATGTTCATGATGACGAGGATGATGATGAGGAGGAGCGGGAACAGCGAGAGCGTCATGAACATCTCGCCGAACAGCTCCAGGGTCTCGAGGGTCTGCTCCTGGGTCTGCTGGGCGGTCCGCATGTGCTTGTCCTTCTTGTCGCTCAGGAAGTCGGTCATGTCGCCCCCGCTGTTGATGATGGAGAGCATGTCCGTGAGGAACTGCGCGAGCTCGTCGCTGGGGGTCTCGAGGGCCTGGTTGCGGATGGCGGTCCGGTAGTCCGTGTCGAAGTACTGGGTCTCCTGGACGATGGAGCGGTACTCCTGGGCGACCTCGCCGTACGTGTCGTCGGCGCGCGCCATCGCCTCGAGGATCTCGAGCTGGTTGAGACCGCCGATGGAGAGCGCGTACATGAACGCGACGGCGTCCGGGAGGAGCATGTTGATCTCCCGCTTCCGGGCACTGGCCCGCGAGTACGGGA
>JBDGTC010000133.1:0-15805 GCA_042217215.1 Halobacteriaceae archaeon | reverse complement strand
GAGAGCCCCGCGCCGGCCTCCTTCGCCAGCGCGTCGCCGACGTGGGTGTGGGCGTTCACGAACGCCGGGAGGACGACGTCGTCGCCCACCGCGTCGGGAGAGCACTCCTCGACGGCGGTGACGGTGCCGTCCTCGACGACGACCCGGCCGGGCGTCGGCTCGAGGTCGGGGCCTCGCAGCACTGTCCCCTCGAGGTGCATGGACCTGGAACGCGTGGCGGCGAGAAAAAGTCCCCGCTCGGTGGCGACGGCCGGCCCCTGGTGGCGGCCGTCCTCGGCTCTCCTCCTCAGGGCGGCTGCTCGCCGAGTTCGACCGCCCGCGTGTGCTGGGCGAGCCAGGAGCCGAGGCCCTGGCCCGGCGCGGGCGGGTCGAGGGCGCGCTCCGTCGAGCCCAGGTCGGGGTAGCCCCCGACGGCGTCCTCGCTCCCGATGAAGCTCCCGGTCCCCTCGCGGGCGTTCTGCAGCACCCGCTCGTCGTGGGGCGTCCGGTCCGCCGGGCGCGCGCCGACCGTCTGGAGGTGGTGGGCCCGCACGTCCTCGGCGGGCATCGGTTCGAACCCGCTCGGCCACACCGGGCGCTCAGTCGCGACCTCGAAGCCCTCGCCGACGACCGGCGCGTCGATGTCCACGAGGAGGTTGTCCGCGGTGTACACCAGCGGCTTCAGCGCCGAGGCGCGCTCGATGATGCGCTTGTCCGGCCCGCGTTCCCAGCGGTTGCCGACGACCGACGCTCGCGAGCGGGTGTCGGAGTCGCCACCCATCGTGATGGCCGCCTCGTAGTGGGTCGCCCAGTTGTTGGCCACCACGGTGGTCGTCCCGCCCTTGAGCCGGGGGTTCCGCGCCTTGTTGTCGGCGAGGAGGTTGCCCGCGTGGAGGACCCGCCTCGCGTCGTTCATCACGAGGCTCCCCTTCGCGTGGTCGAAGCGCTCGATGGCCTCGGCGATGACGTTGTTCGTGAGCGTGACGGTGTGGTTCTCCGTGCTCCCGCCGGTCGACATCACCTCGTCGCTGCCCCACGTCGCGGTGCAGTGGTCGAAGATGACGTTGCTCGCGCTCGTCCCGACGCTGAGGGCGTCCGTCGGACCCGAGACCTGCCCGCCCGGGCGGACCCGGAGGTGCTGGACGACCGCGTCGTCGGCGTCGACGACCACCTTCCCCCGGATGACGGTGACGCCCGGGGAGGGTGCTGTCTGGCCGGCGACGTAGAGCCGGCCGTCGGTGGCGGTGATGGGCTCGGTCCCGAGGTCGATGACCCCGCCCACCTCGAAGACGACGATACGCGGCCCGCTCCGCTCGAGCGCCCAGCGCAGCGACCCCTCGCCGGCGGCGTCGAGGGTCGTCACCGGCAGGACCGCCGGGGTCGGCTCCGCGAGCCAGTCGGCCGACGCGAACCCGGCGCCGGGGCTCACGTCGGAACTCGGCGCGATCACGGGGTCCGCGTCGTAGGACACCGTGGTCGGTCGGGTCGTCGTGCTGGTCGTGGTCGGCTCGGTCGTGGGAGGCGTCGTAGTCGACGTGGCCGCCGGCGCGGTGGTGGTTGCGGTGGTGGCGACTGTCGTCGTCGATGTGTCGTCCGGTGGTGTCGTGGTGCCGTCCCCACTGCCGCCCCCGCACCCGGCGAGTCCGCCGACGCCCGAAGCGGCGAGGGCGAGGAGTGTGCGTCGGTCGAGGGTGCCGTGTCGGTCGGCGGCGTCCGTAGCGTCGGCCGTGGGATCGTCGAGGGCGTCGTCACCTGTCGAGACGTCAGTCGCGTCGTCCACGGGAGAATGGGCTGCGGCGTCCGCCTCGGGCGCCGCGTCCTCGGAGTCCATGGCCGTGGGCGATGGGGCGCGGAGATAAACCTTGGGCTCACGGAAACTCGTCGAGGGTCGCGTGACCGGTCGGGGGTCCGGTCTCCGCGACGAGGGGACCGTCGACCGAGAGTCCGAGCACCGACGCCGCGGCCCGGCCAACGCGGTCGGTCGCGTCGGCGGGTGCGTAGACGCCGAGTCGCCACTGCTCGCGGTTCGCGGCGCGCAGGGCGTTCACGAGCGGCGACTGCTCGTCGAGCCGCCGGACCTCGCCGTTGACGAGGACGCGGGTCGTCGACTCTCGCATCCGCGGCCGCTCGGGGACGTCGAGCACGACGGCGTCTCGGTCGACGTCGGCGCGGTCGGCGATGTCCCGCTCGTGCTCCCGGACCGTCTCGTGGTCGGCGTCGACGACCGCCTCGGGCACGTCCCGCAGCTCGACCCACGCCGCGCGCTTGAACAGCTCGCGGTTCGCGAGGCGTTCGCCCACCGCCGCGGTCGCCGGCTCCTCGCGGACCGCGACGAGGAGTTCGGCGTCGTCCATCCGCCGGAGCTCGCCCGGCGCGAGCGCCGCGGTCCGGCAGAGCCGCTCCGCGGCCCGACGGAGCATCGCCTTGCTGATGCGCGCGACGTGGTGGCTGTAGACGGTGGGGTTCATCAGCGCGCGGGCGAGGAGGAGGGACTCCGCGGTCTGGACGTTCCCCTCGTCGAGCACGAGGTCGCCGTCGACGAAGCGGAGCGCGCGGAGGAGCCGGCCGTGGTCGATGGTGCCGTACGGGACGCCGGTGTGGTGTGCGTCGCGGACGAGGTAGTCCATCCGGTCGACGTCGAGCTCGCCGGCGACGAGCTGGCCGAGTCGGCCCTCCCCGGCGACGACGTCGGCGACGTCTCGGGGATCGAGGCCGTGGTCCGCGAGGACGTCCGCGACCGGCCCGCGCGAGAGGAGGTCGCCCACCTCGTCGTGGTAGCGGCCCGTGCGCCGGTGGATGACGTCCTCGACGGTGTGGCTGTACGGGCCGTGCCCGACGTCGTGGAGCACTGCCGCCGCGCGCACGAGCGCCGCGTCGCCGCCGCGCAGTCCGAGGTGGTCGACCGCCTCGGTGGCGAGGTGGTAGACCCCCAGGGAGTGCTCGAAGCGGGTGTGGTTCGCGCTCGGGTACACCAGCGAGACGGTGCCCAGCTGCGCGACCCGGCGGAGCCGCTGGACGGCGGGCGTGTCCAGCAGCGCCGCCGCCACGCCCTCGACCTCGACGTGGTCGTGGACGCTGTCCTTGATGGTCGTCACGTCAGCCGGCTTCGTCGTCACCCGGTATAAAGTCCGGCGTCGGGGATCGGTCGGATGCCGGCGGCGCCATGGGGCCGCTGCTGCTGGCGCAAGCGTTTAGCCCGCCTGCGCCCACGCGGGGGCATGGTCACGTTCCTCGCCGGCGGGACGGGGACGCCGAAGCTCCTGCCCGGCGCCCGCGCCCGCCTCGACCCGGAGGCGGTCACGGTCGTCGCCAACACCGGCGACGACGTCGAACTCGGTGGCCTCCTGGTCTGCCCGGACGTCGACACCGTCCTCTTCGAGGGCGGCGACGTCCTCGACCGCGACACCTGGTGGGGGCTCGCCGGCGACACCGGGCACACCCACGACGCGCTCGTCGACCTCGCCGCGGACGCGGGCCTCCACCCCGAGGAACCGCGCTACCTCGCCGCCGAGCGACAGACCGCCGGCCGCGACATCGCGCGCTGGCGGCGCTTCTCCGGGGCGGGCGAGTTCATGTTCATCGGCGACGAGGACCGCGCGGTCCACCTCCTCCGCACGGGCCTGCTCGACGAGGGCCACTCGCTGACGGCGGTCACGCGACGACTCGCCGACGCGTTCGGCCTCGCCGCCGACGTCGTCCCGATGAGCGACGACCCCGTGGCGACGCTGGTCCACACCCCCGACGGTACGCTTCACTTCCAGGCGTTCTGGGTCGCGCGGCGGGGTGAACCGGCCGTCGAGGACGTCGAGTTCCGCGGCGCCGACGGGGCCGAACCCGCCGACCCCGCCCTCGGGGCGGTCCGCTCGGGCCCGGTCGTGATCGGCCCCTCGAACCCGGTCACGAGCATCGGGCCGATGCTCGCACTGGACGGACTCCACGAGGCGCTCGCCGAAACGACCGTGGTCGCGGTCTCGCCGTTCGTCGAGGACGAGGCGTTCTCCGGACCCGCCCCGAAGCTGATGCGCGCCACGGGGTACGAGGCGTCGACCGCGGGCGTCGCCGCGGCCTACCCCTTCGCCGACGCGTTCGTCCTCGACGACGCCGACGGGACGGTCCTCGACCGGCCGGTCGTCCGGACCGACACCAGACTCGACGACGCCGCGGACGCAGAGCGGGTGATGGCGGCCGTCGAGCGCGCCCTCGCCCGTGCCGGCGCGCCCCTCGACGGCGCGGAGGTGGAGTCGGCGTGACGGACGACGGCACCGCGACAGCGCCGTTCGAGCCCCGTCTCGCCCTCGCGAGCCTCTCGGGGGAGTCCGACGCGGCGTGGGCCCGCGGCGGCCTGCCACACGCCGGCGCCGCCCTCCTCGGGGGGATCGCGCTCGACCGGCCCACGCGGGACGCGGCCCGGAGCCTCGTCGCGCGGGACCGCACGGAGTTCCTGCCCCCCGACCCGCTCGCGTTCGTCGACGACCAGCTCGGCGCGCTCGCCGACGCGCCGCTCCGCCCCGGCGTCAACGTCCGGGCGACCACGCCGGCACCGGTCGCCCGCGCCGCCGCGGTCTGTGCCGACCACGGCGCCATCTGCGAGGTGAACGCCCACTGCCGGCAGGCGGAGATGTGCGACGCGGGCGCCGGCGAGGCCCTGCTGCGGGACGGGGGCCGCCTCGCCGCGATGGTGGCCGGAGCGGCCGACGCGGGCGCGACGGTGAGCGTGAAGGTGCGCACGGAGGTCCCGGACGTCGACCTGCCGGACCTCGCCGCCCGCCTCGACCGCGCCGGGGCGGACCTCGTCCACGTGGACGCGATGGACTCGGAGGGCGTCGTCGCGCTGGTCGCCGACGCAACCGACTGCGCCGTCATCGCGAACAACGGCGTGCGCGACGCGGCCACCGTGCGGGAGTACCTGGCGTGTGGCGCCGACGCGGTCAGCGTCGGCCGCCCGAGCGACGACCCGCGCGTGCTCGCCCGCGTCGCCGACGCGCTCGCCGCGTGGTTCGACGCCGACCGCCGGGTGGCGCGGCCATGACCGACCGCGACGCCGTCCCCGCCGACGCCGCAGCGCTCGCGGACCGGCCGCTGGGGCCGGCCCGCACCGCCGAACTCGCCCTCCACCTCGAGGTCGCGAGCACGCCCAAGCCCGGCAACGTCGACCGCGAGCGCGACCACGAGGACCTCCGGTTCGCGCACTTCGCCGCGGGCGCGGTCGGCGCCGGGCCCGGCCTCGCGGCGGCCGCCGACCCCGGGGTCCCGCTGGGCGACGCCTTCGAGCGGGCGGTCGCGGGGATGAGCCGGCAGGGTGGTGGGAACACGCAGTTCGGAGCACTCCTCCTGCTCTGCCCGCTGGTGCGCGCGTCGGTGCGCGGCGAGCCGGGTGCGGGGACGGCCGCCCCCGAATCCCCCGGCGAGGACATGATCGCGGCGGTCGTCGGGGACACAACCGTCGACGACGCCGTCGCGTTCTACCGCGCCTTCGAGCACGTCGACGTGGCCGTCGACGACCCGCCGCCAGGAGAGGCCGACCTCGACGTGCGCCGCGGCGCCGCGGCCGAGTCAGCCCTCCGGGAGCGGGGGCTGACCCTCGGCGACGTCCTGGCGCGGGCGGCCGATCGCGACGGCGTCGCGGCGGAGTGGGCCGCCGGGTTCCCGCGCACGCGCGAGGCGGCCACCCGGATTCGCGACGACGACGGGCCGGTGACCGACCGCGCGGCCCGGGCGTTCCTCGCGCTCCTCGGCGAGGCGCCGGATACGTTCGTCGCGACCGGCCACGGGGACCGGGTGGCGGAGTCGGTCCGCGAGCGCGCCGCGGCGCTCGACGCCGCCGGCGCCGACCGGTCGGCGGTGTCGGCGTTCGCCGACACGCTCGTTTCTCGCGGGGTCAACCCCGGGACCACGGCCGACGTCGTGGCCGGCGGTTGCTACCTCGCGCTCCGCGGGGGTGTGGACGTGTGAGCGACGGGAACGGAGACCGGCGGTCCCCCGCCGGCGAGACGTCCCACGGGACGCTCGCGTGGGAGAGTCGTCCACTCGCGGACGCCGCCGCCCGCGCCGAGGAGGTGACCGAGGGCTGGCCGGTCCCGCTCGGCGGCGTGACCGAGACGGTCGTCACGACCCGCGAGCCAGACGGGGCGTGGAGCGTCGCGGCGCTGGGGGTGCACGCCGGGGACCCGGCGACGGCCCGCACCTACGGCCGGACACGCACGCGGCTGAACGTCGAGCGCACCGGTCGCGGCGTCGTGCAGTTCGTCCGCGACCCCCTGGTGTTCGTCGCCGCGGCACTCGAGCGCGTGTCTGCCGACGCGCCCGTGCTCGCCGCCGCGGACGCGTGGGTCGAGGTCGACTTCGACCGCGCCGGCGGGGAGGCCTCCGGGGGCGGAGCGGTCGCAGGCGGAGACGCCCCCACGGCGTGGTCGCTCGTCGCGGGGCGTGCCGGCGTGGCCCGGCGGGTCGTCCCGACGACCAACCGCGGCCGCGCCGCGGTCGTGGAGGCCACGGTCGCGGCGTCCCGTCTCGGCGTGTCGGGGTACGACGACGCGGAGCTCGGAGACCGGATCGCGTACTTCGACGCCGTCGTCCGCCGGTGCGGCGACGACCGTGCCGTCGCGGCGATGGACCGGGTGCAGGCGCTGGTCGACGGTGGGTGATCGTCTTTCACGCGTCACGTGGCGGCCGCTCGGAGGGTGATGGCGCTCTGGCAGGACAGCCGCGCGTGGCGCTCCCGAACCGACGGACCGTTACTCGGCGCCGGCTTCCTGGGGCTGCTCGCCGATCTTCATCTCCTCGAGTTTGCCGACGATCGAGTCGATCTTGCCGTCGAGGTCGTCGACGAACTCCGCGGTCGTGTCGGTGGTGATGGCGCCCTGACTCGAGGGCTCGATGAGGTTCTCCTCCTCGAGGACGCGGAGGGAGTACCGGACCTTGTGGTGGGGGTAGCCCGTCTCGTTCGACATCTTCACGATACCGATCGGCTCGCTGTCGATCACCATCCGGAGGACCTGGAGGTGCCGCTCCAGCATGTCGACTTCCTTCTCAAGCCGGTCTATCATGGCACTTGTTAACTCGTCAAGCGGGGGTTTAAACCTTCCCCTAACTGGCGGCCGAAAGCGGGTGGCGTGGCGACGGTTGGCATGGGGTCCTTATATGCTTATCGGCGCGATTCCCGCCGGACCGGAAGAGTATTTTGGCGCCCCCGGGAACGCCGCGCCATGCGAACCGCGCGATTCCGCGACCCCGCGGGCTACGAACGGACCGGCGAGTGGACGGACGACGGTATCGAGGCGGCGGGCCGGACCTTCGACCCCGACGCGGTCGAGTTGCTGGCCCCGGTCGAGCCGTCGAAGATCGTCTGCGTCGGCCTGAACTACGTCGACCACATCGAGGAGGGCGGCAACGATATCCCCGACCGTCCCTCGCTCTTCCTCAAGCCGCCGAACGCCGTCGCGGCGGACGGCGACACGATCACGCTCCCCGAGCCCGACGTCGACCCCGAGGACACCCCGGAGGCCTCGGGCGAGATCGCCCTCGGCGAGGGCCGCATCGACTACGAGGCCGAGGTCGGCGTCGTCATCGGCGAGCAGTGCCGGAACGTCGCGGCCGAGGACGCCGAGGCGGTCATCGGCGGGTACACCTGCCTCTGTGACGTCTCGAACCGCGACGACCAGAAGACCGAGCTGAACTGGGTGCGGGGGAAGGCCTTCGACGGCTCCGCGCCGATGGGCCCGGTCGTGGCCGACCCGGAGCACGTCCCCGAGGACCCCCGCGTGCGCCTGTGGCAGAACGGCGAACTCCGCCAGGACTCCGCGGGGGACGAGTTCGTCTTCTCGCCGGCCGAGGTCATCGAGGCCGTCACCGCGTTCGTGACCCTCGAGCCCGGCGACGTGCTCTCCATGGGGACCACGTACGGCGTCGGCCCGATGAGCGACGGCGACGAGATCGAACTCGAGGTGGAGGGCGTCGGCACGCTCTCCTTCGACGTCGAGGCGTAGGCGGTCGGTCGACGCTGCGGAACGTCGGTATCGAGGGGCGGCGCGGGGTCGCCCCGGCAATCGTAACCGGTTTACTCGGGCCCGCAGAACCGACGGCCGAATGACCGTCACGATCGTCGGCTCGCAGCTCGGCGACGAGGGGAAGGGAGGTATCGTCGACCGGTTCAGCGACCGGGCCGACGTCGTCGTCAGGTACCAGGGCGGGGACAACGCCGGCCACACCGTGGTCCACGACGGCACGGAGTTCAAGCTCTCGCTCGTCCCTAGCGGCGCCGTCCGCGGGAAGGTCGGCGTGCTCGGCAACGGCTGCGTCGTCAATCCGGACACGTTCTTCGACGAGGTCGACGGGCTCCGCGACCGGGGCCTCGACCCCGACGTCCGCGTGGCCGAGCGCGCCCACGTCATCCTCCCGTACCACCGGGTCCTCGACGGGGCCGAGGAGGCCGTGAAGAGCGACTCGGACCTCGACGCGGGGACGACCAAGCGCGGCATCGGGCCGACCTACGAGGACAAGGCGGGCCGGCGCGGCATCCGCGTCGTCGACCTCCTCGACCGCGACCGCCTCCGGGACCGCCTCGCGTACGTCGTGCCGTTCAAGCGCTCGCTCGCCGCCGACGTGTACGGCGTCGACCCGGACGACCTGGACCCCTCCATCGTCCCCGACGGCGTCGACGGGAGCGCGGCTTTCGACGAGGACGCCCTCTTCGAGCGTCTCGCCGGCTACGGCGACCGCCTCGCCGCCGAGGACCGCACCGTCGCGTGTGGCCGCTTCCTCGCCGAGCGCCGCGCGGCGGGCGACACCGTCCTCTTCGAGGGCGCCCAGGGGACCGCACTCGACATCGACCACGGCATATACCCCTACGTCACCTCCTCGAACCCGACCGCGGGCTACGCCGCGACCGGTACCGGCGTCGGGCCCACCGTCGTCGGAGAGGGCGCCGTCGTCGGCGTCGTCAAGGCGTACCTCTCGCGGGTCGGGACCGGACCGCTCCCCACCGAGATCGACGGCGACGTCGCCGAGTACATCCGCGACGAGGGCGGGGAGTACGGCACCGTCACGGGCCGGCCGCGCCGCATCGGGTGGCTCGACGTCCCGATGCTTCGCCACGCCGCGCGGACGAACGGCTTCACCCACCTCGCCGTCAACCACCTCGACGTGCTCGCCGACCTCGACGAGGTGCGCGTCGCACACGCGTACGAGGTGGACGGCGAGCACCTGCTCGACATGCCCGCGAGCACCGACCGCTGGAGCGAGTGCGAGCCGGTCTACCGCGAGTTCGAGCCGTGGCCGGCCGTCGACTGGGCGGCCGCGGCGGCCGAGGGGTACGACGCCCTCCCCGCCGGCGCGCGCGAGTACGTCGAGTACCTCGCCGGCGAACTCGACGCCACCGTCACCGCCGTCGGGGTCGGCCCCGACCGCCAGCAGACGGTCGTCCCGACCGACCCCTTCTGAGGGCCGCGCCCGTCGCCGCGGGAGGGCCGCGCTCTCCGCCGGGAGGCGTCGTCCCGAACCCGAGAATTGATACCCCGCCGTGCCGACGGACCAGTCATGCAGCGTTCTCTCATGGACATCATCTGCTGTCCCCTCGACAAGCAGGAGCTCGAGCTAACGGTGGCCGAGGAGGCCGACGGCGAGGTCCTCGACGGCGAGCTCGTCTGCACCGAGTGCGGCGAGACCTACCCCATCGAGGACGGAATCCCGAACCTCCTCCCGCCGGACATGCGGGAGGCGGCCGACGCCTGACCGGTCGGGCCACGGCTGACGACCGGCCACGGCAGGTACCTTTTTGAGAGACGGGGGCGGAGTACACCCGTGGTCGAGACGCTGACCGTCCACGTCAACCGCGACGGTATCCACTCCGTGACCGCGCCGGCGGCCGTCGAGAGCGACGGCCCCGTCGTCGTGGAGCTCCACAACCACGGCGAGCCGAGTCACGTCCACCTCCGGCTGACGGGCCCGCTGGCGTCGGTCGCCTCGCTGGGTGCGACCAACCACTACGTCGACACCCAGGAGCGCTCGGTGCCCCTCGAGGTGGAGGACGTCGACGCCTACCCCGTCACGGGCGAGATCGAGATCGTGACGGGCTACGGCCAGGAGACGGCCACCGTCGAGGTGACGCTCACCGAGCCCGAACCCGCGGAGCCCGAACCGGCCGTGACCGTCGAGAGCGGGACCGAGCCCGACGGCGCGGGGGGCGACGGTCCCGGAACCGGCGCGCTCTCGGGCGGCGGGTCGCTCGTCAGCGGGCGTCGCTGGCGCGGGATTCTCCCCGTGGCGGTGCTCGCGCTCGTCGCCGTGGGCCTCGCCGCCGTCGCGGTCCAGGTCGCGGGGGACAGCATCGTCGTCGCAGCGGGCGTCGGCGTCGTCGCCGTCGCCATCCTCGTTGCGGGCTACCTCCTCTCCCGTGGCTGAGTCGGGGGCAGGGTGTCTCACTCCTCGAACGTCGGGACGTCCGAGAGCCCGCGCTCCGTGAGTCGCTTCGAGCGGAGGAACCGCGCGCGGTAGCGGTTCGCCGGGTCGCCGAGGTCGGCCTCCCGGATGTCGTCGACGCGCCCGTCGGCCACGGCGTCCAGGATGGCCTCCAGCTGGTTCTTCTCCGTCGGCGTCAGCTCGAACGTGTACTCCCGAGGCTCCTCGTCCTGGTGGGTGGCGAACGTGCGCGCGGCGGCGACGACCAGCGAGCAGGGCTCGCGGCAGGGGAACTCCGCCTCCCCGGGGGGCACGCCGAGTGGCTCCTCGGCCGACTCGTCCCACTCGCGGCGCCGGAGACACTGCGAGTCCGCACAGCACGCCGCCGCGAGGTGGGCGACGTTCTCCGGGTCGAGTTCTCCGACGACGCCGTAGATGCCGGTCTGTCGCTCGGCGGTCTCGCGGAAGTGGGTCACGTCGAGGTCTCCCGACCGCTCGCGGTGCCAGTTGGCGACGGTCGCGGGGTAGAAGGCGTCCACCGTCCGCACCAGCGCGTCGCCGTCGAGGTCCGGGAAGGCCCACCCGCGGCGGAGCGTCGGGGCGGTCTTCAGCGGCCGGTACCGGTCGCGCTCGTCGTAGGTGGCGATCTCCCGGGCGGCGCGGGGCCGCTCGTGGAGCGCCAGCGCCGCCCGGTCCCGGCCGCGGTCCCGGACGTGACGGAGTTCGTAGCGTCGGTCGCCGGAACCGTCGCCGGCGAGACGGGCGGTGACGAGGAGCTGTCCCCACGTCCGCGAGACGCCGTCGGCGAGCGCGACGTAGCGGTCCGCGACGGACGTGTCCTCGGCGCCCTCGAGCCACCGGAGGAAGGCCCGGCGGGGCGTGTCCTGTCCGCCGACGTCCCGCCAGTAGCGCCAGTTCGTGACGGGCTCGGGGTGCTCGCGGAGCAGGTCGGCGGCCGCCTCCCGGGTGAGCCGCCCGCGGGTGGTACCCGCCACGCTGACGGTGTAGCCGTCGTGGTGCTCGGCCACCCGGAGTTCGGCGCCCGAGGTGGGGGCGGCGTCGAGGACCGCCTCGACGGCCGGTGCCGGGGCCGGCGCCGGACGCGCGTCGTCGCTCCCGGGCCCCGACGCAGCGGTGTCGTCGGACATCTAATCGCCCGCGACGGAGGCGTGTGTGACCTCGGGGTCCGTGCCGCCCGTCGCGGTGCGGACCCGTTCGATGGCGTCCTCGACGTCCGCGCCGGCGTCGGCGGCGCGCTCTAACAGCACCTCGGCGGTCAGGGGCTCGGTGCCCACCGCGCCCGCGTACCAGATGCGGGTGCCGTCGACGGTGGCCGGGACGTCGTAGTCGGCGACGTGCTGGTGTGCAGCGGTCGGGTCCGCTGGTTCGCCGGCCGCGCCAGCCACCCCCTCCCGGGCGATGCCCATGTCCTCGGGGATGTCCTCCTGGGTGTGGTAGCCGTCGGCGACGAACAGCGGGACGACGACCACGTCGTCGGTCGTGAAGTGCTCCGTGACGTCGTCGACCTCGGGCTCCTCGTCCATGAACAGCGCCCGCACCTCCTCGAAGCGGTCGCGCGCGCGGACGGCCTCGGCGTGCTGGTACACCGCCTTCGCCGAGTTCTCGTTGCGCTCGGTTCCGTGGCCCACCACGGCGATGCCGACGCCCTGGCCGACGTCCGGGTCGCCGGTGACCGACGTCGCCCGCTGGACGACGACGTCGGTCATCGCCGCGTGTGTCCCCACGGGTCCGCAGTAGTGGACGGTCTTGTCGACGTCGGCCGCGGTGAGGGTGACGTGGTCGGCGCTGGTTCCGTCGGACCCCCAGCCCGCCCACCCCTCGAGGCGGAGCTCGCGGGGGATGACCTGCTCGGTGAAGTAGCCCTCGCTGATGAACAGCGGCACGACGTACACCTCGTCGCTCTCGACGGTCCGGAGCACCTCGCGCGGCGAGGGCTCCTCCTTCCAGAACGCCTCCCTGACCTCCGCGAACGCGCCCGCGTCGCGGATGGTGTCGGCGTGGGCGTACGTCGGGTCGCTGGCGTCCGGATTGAGGTGTGAGCCGTGGGCGACGACGACCAGAGCCTCGGACATGACCGGCGGTTGGCGGGCTGTCGGTTTAGCCCCTTCGTCCGGGGCGAGTCGTGACGGGCCGCTGCGAGGTCGGCCGTCGGACCGGGGGTGCCGGTGTCCCCTGCCGGAACGGACGGTGCGCGGTCAGGCGTCGAGGGCCCCCACGTCGGCCTCGTCGCCGACGTCGAGCTGACTGAACAGGGCGCGGTAGTCGTCCTCACCGAACTCGTCGGCGAGTTCGGCGGCCCGGCGGCGGAGGGCGACGACCTCGTCGCTCCCCGCGGCCGTCCGCCCGTCTTCGTTCTCGTCCGCCGCGATCGAGTTGAACAGTGCACCGGTGATCGCACAGTACTCGGCGCGCCGGGCGAGCGCCTCGAGGCTGGTCCCGAAGGTCTCCGAATCCGACGGGAGGACCGCGTCGACGTCGTCTCCCGACCCACCGTTCGGCCGCGCCGTCGGCCCGTCACTCGCGGTCGCGTCGCCGGTGGTCGAGTCCTCCGTGGCCGCGATCCGGCAGTGTGGCCATCGCTCGCGGAGGTCCCGAGCGCTGCCCGCGGACCAGCCGGCGGCCTCCGCCCCGAGGACGACGACCGCGACGCGCCAGTCGACGGCGTCGAGCGCCGCGTCCGCGTCGGGGACCCTCGACACGGGTCGCTCCGCCGCGAGCGTGTGGCGGACCCGGGCCGGGACGGCGTCGTCCCGGTCCACGACGAGGACCTCCCCTGGCCTGGGAACCATCTCCCAGGATATGCGAAACGGACTATCCTAAAGTTTTCTGTGAATTGAACGAAATTTACCCCCGGAAACCATGGATTTTATCGACTCCGGTGGGCTGTCGGACGTCCCGGCGCGCCGGGGAGTTCGGCCCGCCGCGTCAGAACGCCGGGTGGGTCGGGGGTCGGACGCCGCGGGAGGTGTTACTCCACCGCGGCAGCGGCGGCGAGGAGGCGGCGCTCCCCGAACGCCGGCGCAACCAGCTGGAGGCCGACGGGGAGGCCGTCGTGCTCGCCGGCCGGCACCGAGACCGCCGGGAGGTCCGCGAGGTTGACCGGGACCGTGTTCGCGTCCGCGAGGTACAGGGTCAGGGGGTCCTCGAGACCCTCGCCGAGTTCGAACGCCGTCGTCGGCATGGTCGGGCTGGCGAGGAGGTCGACGGACGCGAACGTCTCGTCGAACTCCCGGCGGACGAGCGCACGCGCGGACTGGGCCTGCTGGTAGTACTTGTCCTGGTAGCCCTCCGAGAGCGCGAACGTCCCGAGCAGGACGCGGCGCGTGACCTCCTCGCCGAAGCCCGCGTCTCGGGCGGCCGCGAAGGACTCGTTCCAGTCGCCGTCCCGGCCGCCCGAGACGCCGTACCGCACGCCGTCGTACCGCGCGAGGTTCGAGGAGGCCTCTGACGTCGCGATGACGTAGTACGCCGCGACGGCGTACTCGAGGGAGGGGAGCGAGACCTCTTGGACCGTCGCCCCCGCGGCGCGGAGGTCGTCGATGGCGTCCTCGACGACGGCCACGACACCCTCGTCTGCGCCCTCGAAGAGCTCCGCCGGCACGCCGACCGTCAGCCCGTCCACGCCGTCGCCGACGGCGTCCACGTACGAGCCGTCGGCCGGACCGCCGACGTCGTCCGGTCGGTCCTCGACGGCGGTAACCCCCTCGCCGACCGACTCGTCGCCGTACTCACCCCCGGTGTCGCCGGGACCGGCGCGGGTCGTCGCGTCCCGCTCGTCGGGACCGGCGATGGCGTCGAGGACCCGGGCCGCGTCGCCGACCGAGTTCGCGAGCGGGCCGATCTGCTCGAGGGAGTTGGCGTACGCGACGAGGCCGTACCGCGAGACGAGGCCGTAGGTGGGCTTGAGGCCGACCACCCCGCAGAACGCCGCGGGGCACCGTATCGAGCCGCCTGTGTCCGAGCCGAGCGCGACGTCGGCGGCGCCGGACGCCACCGCCGCCGCGCTCCCGCCGGAGGACCCGCCGGGCACGTGCGCCTCGTCGACCGGGTTCGTCGTCGGGCCGAACGCCGACGTCTCCGTGGTCGTCCCCATGCCGAACTCGTCCATGTTCGTCTTGCCGACCACGGTGCCCCCCGCGTCGCGGAGGCGCTCCACCACCGTCGCGTCGAACGGCGGGACGTACTCCGCGAGCATCGCCGACCCGCAGGTCGTCGGCACGCCGGCGGTGGAGATGTTGTCCTTCACCGCGACGTCGTACCCCGAGAGCGGCCCCTCGCCCGTCGGGGCGAGCGTCTCGGTGCTGAGGAACGCGTCGTGTGGGTCGGCTATCGAGACGTCGGCCCCACCGGCCGCGTCCCCGCCGCCAGACGGGTCGCCGCCGCCACCCGCACCGTCGCCCGCGCTCATGACACCCGGGGTCCCTTGAACTTCCCGTCCTCGGTCTCGGGGGCGTTGGCGAGGGCGTCCTCGGGGTCGAGACTCTCCTCGCGCTCGTCGGGGCGGAGGACGTTCACGAGGTCCGGTTCGACGTCGGTTTCGGGGACCTCCTCGAGGGTGTCGAAGTACGAGAGGATCTCCGCGAACTGGCCGGCGTACGCCGTCGCCTCCTCGTCGGTGAGGTCGATGCGGGCCAGGTCGGCCACGTGCCGAACCGCGTCCTCGTCGACGGGCTGCTCGGTCATGCAGCACGGTTCCCGACGCCGCCACTAAGCGTTACGGGGTTCGTGCCACCGTGCGGTTTTTACCACCGGAGTCGTGCACCTCCCGTTAGTGCGCCACGGCGTGACACGGTGCAGCCGCCGGACGGCGCGCCCCCGCAACCGACACACTTTTCCGTTGCGAGTGCGACCGTATACTCGAATCAGACGTTTCTCGGGCCACAGAATCGGCCCGGGCGCCCGACGACGCGGTGCCACCCACCGACTGTCCCCGAACGACGGTCCCCCCACAACGACGGTCCCAACAAATGAGTAACTCACGCGTGGAACGACAGGACGAGCGGACGACCGAGGAGCGCGACGAGCGCGAGTCCGAGTCCGAACAGCTCGAGTGCCCGGAGTGTGGCGGCCAGCTGGTCGCCGACGAGGAGCGCGGTGAGACGGTCTGTGCGGACTGTGGCCTCGTGGTCGAGGAGAACGAGATCGACCGCGGGCCCGAGTGGCGCGCCTTCGACTCCCGGGAGAAAGACCAGAAGTCCCGCGTCGGCGCCCCGACGACGAACATGATGCACGACAAGGGGCTGTCGACCAACATCGGCTGGCAGGACAAGGACGCCTACGGGAAGGCGCTCTCGAGCCGCCAGCGCGAGAAGATGCAGCGGCTCCGCACCTGGAACGAGCGGTTCCGCACCCGCGACTCCAAGGAGCGGAACCTCAAGCAGGCGCTCGGCGAGATCGACCGGATGGCCTC
>JBDGTC010000029.1:0-15858 GCA_042217215.1 Halobacteriaceae archaeon | reverse complement strand
CACCGCCAGCAACGCGATGGTCAGGGCACCCACGCTGTCGCGACTCAATGCCATGAGGGATACTTACGCATCGGTACATAAGGGACTTTCCCTGAGGACAGCCTCCACTTGACCGTGAAATCGACGGACGCCGTGGAGGAATGTCGACGGGCGACGATGGCGTCGTCGGTGCGCGCGTCCGCGGAGTCACCTTAAAGCCCGGTGGGGTGATCGAGGAACGTCGTCTCCGGACCCCACCCGGCGACGAGGTCCGCGAGCGCCCGGACACCCGCGGTCTCGGTGGCGTAGTGGCCGGCGAGCAGGACGTGGACCCCGGCCTCGCGCGCCTCGTGGTAGAGCCGCCCCTTCCCCTCGCCGGTGACGAACGCGTCGACGCCGGACGCGACCGCCGCGTCGAAGAAGTCGGCGCCGGCGCCGGTCAACACCGCGACGTCCTCGAGGACCGCGGGACCGAAGTCGAGGACGCGGACGGCCTGCCCGCCCGTGTCGAGGCTCGCCGCGAGGAGAGCCGCGAGCTCGTCCACCTCGGCGGTCTCCGCGAGCGTCCCCCGGACGCCGATGGGCTCGCCGCCCGCGTCCCCGAAGGGCGCGCGGTCGGTCAGGCCGAGGAGGTCCGCGACCCCGGCGGCGTTCCCGAGCGACTGGTGGCCGTCGAGGGGCAAGTGGGCGACGTAGAGGGCCAGGTCCGCCTCGAGGAGTGCGGCGATTCGGTCGTATGCCCGCCCGGTCACGCGCTCGAGACCGTCCCAGACGAGGCCGTGGTGGACGACGAGGAGGTCCGCGCCCGCCGCGGCCGCGTCCTCGATGGTCGCGAGCGCGGCGTCGACGGCGAACGCCACCGTCTCGACCGCTGCGTCCCGCGGGCCGACCTGGAGGCCGTTCGCGCTGGCGTCAACGCCCGCGTAGTCACCGACGCGCAGCTCCTCGTCGAGCCGGTCACGGAGTTCGGCGAGTCGCATACGGCGGCAACGACGCCCCGGGGCTTCGGGCTTTCGACGGGCGCGGGCGACGCCCGCCGGCCCGGACTCCCCGTCCGAGGTCAGCGCTGGACCCAGTTTCCACGCAGCACGTGTTCACACAAAACACTTTCCGTCGACCTCCCGGGCGTGGTCGTGCGGACGGAGAGCGTGGACCGACGGGCGGCGGCGCTACCGGCCGGAGCCGGCGGTCCCGTCGATCGCGTTCGCCGCGTGGGCGAAGACGTGGTCGCGCAAAAGCTTCGCCCCCAGGAGGCCGGCCTGGCCGTCGTCGCGGTCGGTGACCTCCACGACGTCGAACCCCGCGGCGTGGGGAGCGACCGCGCGGACGAGCGCCCGGCAGGTCGCGGCCGACAGTCCGCCGGGTTCCGGCGTCCCGGTCCCGACGGCGTACGCCGGGTCGGCCACGTCCACGTCGACGCTGCAGTACACCGTTGCGTCGGGGTCGTCGATGGCCGGCCCCGGGCTGGACTGGTGGTCCGGTGATCCTCCGGCGCAGGTGCCCGCCGCGGTCTCGCCGTCGGTGGCACCGGCACGGAGGGTCCGGAGGACGGTCTCGGGGGCGGCGCCGTGCAGGTCGGTCACCGCGGCGGGCGGGACCACCGTGACGTCGGCCTGGTCCGCGCGCTCCCACTCCGCCTGGCTGCCCGCGCGGGCGCCCACGACGACCACGCGCTCGGCGACGTCGAGAGCGTGCCGCGTCACGGTGGCGTGGCTGTACGGCTCGCCGTCGTAGGACTCCCGGAGGTCGAGGTGGGCATCGAGGCAGACGACGACGTCCGGGCTCGTCGCACGCACGCCCGCGATGGAGACGGTGTGCTCGCCGCCCAGGAGGAGCGGGTGGACGCCGTCGGCGACGAAATCGCCGAGTTCCCCCGCGAGGAAGTCGAGGTACTCGGCGGCGTCGGGCCAGGCGCGAACGTCGCCGGCGTCGTGCACGCCGAGTGCAGAGAAGCGGGCGTCGGTCCGGCGGTCGTAGTCCTCGAAACCGCGGGCGAGGGCGCGGACGCGGTCCGGGCCGAAGCGGGCGCCCGGGCGGAAGGAGGCGGAGACGTCGAGGGGTGCACCGACGACGGCGTAGTCGGCCCGCTCGCGACCGGCGCCCGCCCCGGGAAACATCACTCGAGCAGCTTGCGCTGGTCCTCGTACTCGAGGTACTCGATCTCCTCGTCCTCCGAGACGTCGACGCCCTCGGGGAGCGCCATCGTCGTGGTCTCGAAGGTCTCGAGGTCCATGATCTGGGCCTCGTCGCGCTCGACGCTGACGACCTGGCCCTGCTTGCGGTCGATGAGCGGGACCCAGACCTTCGCGTCGACGGGCTGTGAGAGCGAGCGCTTCTTGTCGTCGAACACGCCACGGCCCTCGATACGGGCTTTCGCGCTGCCGTGCTTGCCCGGCTTCGCGGTGCTGTACGACGTGATCTGGCAGGGGGCGTCGTCCATCATGAGGTAGTTCCCCTCCTGGAGTTCCCGGACCTGCTTCTGCTCTCGTGGCATGGGCGAGACGTTGAGTGGGGTGGCGTTTAAACGGTTTGGAACGGGCGGTCCGAGGCCGTGGGCGCCGAAGGCGCCCCGGCCGACGGACCGCCGAACGAGCGCAGCGGTGAGTGAGCGTCAGCGAACGAGCCGCGAGCCGGGCGGTCGGAGCAAGCGTGTCGCTCCGCCTCGCGGAGCGACCGCGCCGCGAGACCGCCAGACGGGCCGCGGGAGGCCGAACGGAGTGAGGCCGACACGCGGCCCGCGGATGCGGGCGTGCGGAGCAAGGGCGGTCGGAGCAAGCGTGTCGCTCCGCCTCGCGGAGCGACCGCGCCGCGAGACCGCCAGACGGGCCGCGGGAGGCCGAACGGAGTGAGGCCGACACGCGGCCCGCGGATGCGGGCGTGCGGAGCAAGGGCGGTCGGAGCAAGCCTCGCGTGGCGGCTTCGCCGCCACGTTATCGGCGGTCGGCGAAGCCGACCGCCCGTCGGCGGGCAGCGCCCGCCGACCGCGCCGCGAGACCGCCGAACGAGGGCAGCGGTGAGCGAGTGCCAGCGAGCGAGCCGCGAGCCGGGCGCCCCGCATCGCCCCGTTCAGCCCTCTTCGACGTCTACCGTCGTCCCCTCGTCCGAGCCACTCGCCGCCTCAACGACGGCCGCCCCGGACCCGGCGTCACCGCCGTCGTCCCGACCGCCGGTCCCGACGCCCGGCTCCGCGCCGCGCCGCTCGCGGAGGTTCTGTCGCGTGAACTGCGGGCCGGCACCGATGCCCCGGCGCCGGCGGAACGAGCGCACGAGGAGCAGGCCGGCGACGGCCGTGACGCCGGCGGCGACCGCGGTGGCGCGGAGGTCGGCGAAGGCGTAGAGGACCGCCGTCGACGTCCCGCCCGCCGCGACGGCGAGGCCGAGGACGAGGCGGCGAGCGAGGGTGTCGACGACGCCCTCGGGATCTTCGATCCCCGCCCGCACGAAGACGTCGTCCCGGTCGGCGCGGTCGAGCAGGCGGTCCAGCTTCGGCGGGACGTCGACCGCGGCGCGAGCGGCCGACCCGAGGTCCCCGGCGCCCGCCGCGAGCGCCTGCCGGACGGAGTCCTCGCGGTAGCCCGTCTCGGTGAGGTACGCGGTCGCGACGCTGACGAAGTCGAAGTCGGGGTCGAGGGTGACGCAGACGCCCTCGACGACGGTCGCGACGCGGAGGACGAGCGCGAGGTTCGCCGGGAGGCGGAGCGGGAACTCGTAGATGGTGTCCTCGACGCGGCTGACGATCTGGTTGACGCGGTACTGCTCGATGGACTCGCCACGCGCGTCCCGGATGGCGAGCTCCATCACCTCGGCCATCACCGCGCGGTCGGCCGTGGGCGAGAGCGTGCCGAGGTCGACGAGCGTGTCGAGGATGGCGTCGATGTCCTGGTCGGCGACGGCGACGTAGAAGTCCACGATGCGCTCCTGGACGTACGCGTCGACGCGGCCGCTCATCCCGAAGTCGTAGAAGACGACGGTGCCGTCGTCCTGCACCGCGAGGTTCCCCGGGTGGGGGTCGGCGTGGTAGACGCCGTCCTCGATGATCATCTTGAGGTACGCGCGCTGGAGCCGTTCCGCGAGCGCGGTCCGGTCCAGCCCGCGGTCGTCGAGCGCCTCGACCTCGGTGATCTTCGTGCCGGGGAGGTACGCCATCGTGAGCACGCGCTCGGTGGAGTACTCGTCGTGGACCGCGGGGACGGCGACGGCCGGCTCGTCCGCGAAGTTGTGGCGGATCTCGGTGCACATCGCGGCCTCGCGCTCGTAGTCCATCTCCTGGCGGATGGTGCGCTCGAACTCGCCGGCGAGGTTCTCGAGGGAGAACGCACGCGACTCGTCGACGAAGCGGACGAGGACGGGAATCGACCACCGCACGACGCGGAGGTCGGCCTCGACGAGCGCCTCGACGCCGGGGCGGCGCACCTTCACCGCGACCGGCTCGCCGTCGAGCGTGGCGCGGTAGACCTGGCCGAGGCTCGCGCCGCTGATCGGCTCGGTCTGGAAGTCGTCGAAGGTCGCCTCGACGGGACCGAGTTCCGCCTCGATCACCTCGCGGGCCTCGGGCCAGGGCGCCGGCGGGACCCGGTCCTGGAGCTCCGAGAGGGTGTCGACGTACACCGGCGGGAGCACGTCGGGCCGGGTCGAGAGCAGCTGTCCCAGCTTGATGAACGTGGGTCCGAGCGTCAGGAGCGTCCGGAGCAGGCGCTCGGCCCGGCGACGACGTGTCGCCGCGTCGACGCGACGCCGGCCGCCGGCGACGAGGAAGCGGCGTCGGTCGCGGAGGAAGGCGACGGCGAGCGGCAGGAACTGGCGGACCACGACGGCGAACCGCCAGTAGGAGCGGATGGGCGCCACTGCGCGGGTCAGCCCTCGACCGGGACGCGCCGGCCGCCGCCCGTCCGCGGCAGCCGGACCTCGAGGACGCCGCGTTCGATGCTCGCGCTCGCCGCGTCCGGGCGGATGTCCGGCGGGAGCGGGACCTCGAAGTCGAGGAACAGCGGGCGATCCTCCCGCCGGTAGCTGAACCCCTCGGGGGTGTCCTTCTGCCGACGGGCCTCGACGGCGAGGCGGCCGCCCTCGACCTGGACGGCGACGCCGTCCGGTCCCACGCCGGGGAGGTCCACGACGAGGAGGTAGGCGTCCGGGGACTCGTGGAGGTCCGCGAACACCGCGTCGGGGAGGGTGCGCAACGCGTCGCGGAGCGGTGGCATGGCGAGCGATTGGGGCGTCGCCGCGAAAAAGCCCGTGGTCGGCCGACACGTCGCGGGGGAGCGAACGGTGCGGCCGGGACGGGTGGGATCCCGGCCGGGGCATCGTGCCCGGGGAGTCCCGCCGCCCGGGGGAGCGGCGGCGGGGGCGGGGCGGCGCGTGGTGGGTGGAGGGGAGATGGCCACCCCGGGAGGGGACCGGTCCCGTTGACGGACCGTCCGACCTCCACGTGGGTCATCGGACCCGGGGTAGTTGAAGGACCTCGACGCTCGAACCCGATTCGGGTTGGTTAAGCCGGATTAAGCCGAGTCGGGCCCCGGCCGAGCCGCGGAGGACGGCGAGTCGCCCCGCGGCGCCGTCGGCCGCCTCGCCGTCTGTCTGCGGGTCGACGTCGGTCGTCAGCGCCCGCCGGCCGTCGGGCCGCCGTCGGTCGCGGCCCAGAGCTGCGTGAGGCGGTCGACGCGGTAGTCGCCGAGCACGCAGTGGCCGCGCCGGTCCGGCCCGTGGCGCTCGACGTGCGCGCCGTCGAGGCCCGCGTTCCACGCGGCGCCGACGTCCGCCGCACCGTCGCCGACGAGGATGCCGTCGCCGCCCGGACGACCCGGGAGGTCGGCGACCGCTGCCTCCACCGGACCGGGGTCGGGCTTCCACCCGACCGTCTCGTCGCAGCTCACGACCACGTCGAACCAGTCGGCGGCGTCGAGGTGGTCGAGCACGCGGGTCGTGACGTGGGCCGGGCAGTGGGTGACCAGCCCGACCGGTCCCTCGAGGTCGCCGACCCTCGCCGCGTCATCGTAGAGGTAGGTGGCCTCCGCGCGGGCGGCGGGGTCGTCGAGGTCGTCGAACACCGACCAGAAGCGCTCGGGGTCCAGCCCCCACTCGGCGAGGAGGTCGTCGCGCTCGCCGCCCACGCCGTCCCAGATGGTGGTGACGTCGTCCCGCGAGAATGAGTGGCCCAGGCGGTCGCCCACCCGCTCGACGAGTTCGCGCTTGTACGCGAACTCCGCGTCGACCACGGTGCCGTCGAGGTCGAAGAGCCAGTAGTCGTACGCCCGCGTCGCCGACGTCGTCATCGTACGCGTGGTAGGAGCCTCGCCACCATGAACGTTCGGCCGAGCCGGTCGCGGTGAACAGTCGCCGTCCACACTCGTCCGGCCGGGAGTCAGTCCGTCTCGACGACCTCGATGGTGCTCCCGAAGTACTTCGAGAGCGCCGCCTCGACCGAGTCGGCCCGGAACTCCCCGAGGGCCTCCGCGACCGCCGACTCGAGGGCCTCGCGGTGGGCCGGCGAGCACTCGAAGGCGCGGTACTCGACGTCGAGCACCGGCTCCCCGAGGGCGTCGCTCGCGAGCCGGCGGGCGTGGGCCGGGTCCGCGAGCTCGCCGCGCCAGAGGTTGTCGCGGAAGAACAGCCAGTCCCCGGTCCCAGGCTCGGCGGCCGGCCGCGTCATGGTCGCGGAGAACGTGTCCGGGTCGAGGGAGACGCCGGTGCTCGCGACGCGGAACGTGACCGCGAAGCGATAGCGGGCGCCGGTCTCGCCGGGGTCGCCGATCCCGTCGGAGTCCCCGGCCCGGCCGGAGGAGCCGCTCCCGTCGGGGTCGCCTCCGCTCACGAGCCCTCGTAGCGCTCGTTGCACCGCGCGGCGAGGTCGAGGTCGGCGTCTGTGATGCCGCCGGCGTCGTGGGTGGTGAAGCGAACCTCCACCTCGCGCCACCGGAGGACGACCGTCGGGTGGTGGAAGGCCTCGTCGGCCACCTCGCCGACCGCCGTGACGAAGTCGACCCCGTCGAGGTACTCGTCGAACTCGTACGTCCGGACGATCTCGTCGCCGTCGCGCTCCCAGCCGTCGGGGAGGCCCGCCGCGATTGCCTCGTCGTCGAGTAACTCCGGCATGGGTGAGCTGTCGGCTGGCCAATCCAAAAGTCTGTGCCCGGGACAGACCGGGTGGTCGCCCCCGAACGGGCCTTTACCCCTCAGTCGTCGGCGTCGACGCCCGCGCCGACCTCGTCGGGGTACTCCTCCGGCACGACGACCGCATCGTCCGCGTGAGTGGCGTCCGCCTCGCCGTCGTCCGGCTCGTCCGCGGTGGCGTCGTCACCGGGCTGGCCCGCCAGCGACTGGACGGGGACGTCCTCGAGCGAGAAGTCGGGGTCGAACAGCGAGAGCGCGGTGGAGATGGTGGTCCAGTCGTCCTCGGCGGCGGCGTCGCGCAGGCTGCGCGTCGGCGCGGCGAGGAGCTGGGAGACCAGCGAGTCCGCGAGCGCCTCCACCGCCTCGCGCTGGTCCTCGGTGAGGTCGCCCCCGGCCTCGAGCTGGGAGAGCGCGGTGGCGACCTCCCGGCGCTTGAGCTCGTCGGCGCTCTCGTACATCGCGGCGATGACCTCGTCGGCCCGCTTGCGCTTGAAGCCCTCCTGGAGCCGCCGGAACTCGGCGTCGACGATGTCCTCGACGTGGTCGGCGGCCGTCCGGCGGCGCTCGTGGGTCCGCTCGGTGACGGCCTCGAGGTCGGCGTAGTCGAACACCCGGAAGCCCTCCACCGCGGCGGCGGACGGCGCGACGTCGCGGGGGTTGCCGAGGTCCACGACGACCGTCTCGCCCGCGGCGCGGGCGGCGCGCTCGCCGACGACGGGCTGCTCGCTCCCGGTCGCGGCGACGGCGACGTCCGCCGCCGCGAGGTGCTCGTCCAGCGCGGAGAGGTCGACGCCCGTCGCGTTGGCGAGGTCCGCCGCCACGGCCTCGGCGCGGCTCGGGGTCCGGTTGGCGACGGCGACGTGGTCGACGGCGGTGGCGAACGCGGTCGCCGCGAGCTCCCCCATCTCCCCGGCGCCGACGACGAGCGCGGTGGCGTCGGTGAGGTCGGCGTGGCGCTCCGCGAGCCGGACCGCCGCGCTGCCGAGCGAGACGACGCCCTCGTTGATGTCCGTCTCTGTCCGGGCCCGCTCGCCGACGTGGATGGCCTTCGTCACCGCGTCCTCGAGCACGTCGCCGATCGCGCCGGCGGTCCGGGCGTCATCGTACGCCGACCTGACCTGCCCGAGCACCTGGTCCTCGCCGAGGACCATCGACTCGAGTCCGGCCGCCACCCGGAGCAGGTGGCGCAGGCTCTCCTCGTGGTCGAGGACGCGCGCACCCGGGAGGGAGAACTCCGCGAGGGCCGCTCGGCCCGCGGCCGGGGTGTCGGTCACGACGTAACACTCGACCCGGTGGCAGGTCTCGAGCACCACGGCCTCGTCGACCCCGTCGGTCGCGTGGAGGTCCGCGACGGCCGGCGCGGCGCGGGAGGCGGCCTCGACGGTCGCCAGCGAGGCCTCGGACTGGTCGACGACCGCCCCGGTGACGACGTCACTCACGGCCATCACCCCCGGCGAGGAGCGCGTGCGCCTCGTCGCGCGGGCAGTCCAGAACGTCGGCGACGACACGCATTGCTTCGTCCACCGCGTTGTCCTCGCTCGTACGTAAACTCTTCCAAACCGCGGGCGAGTCGGCGACGGCCCGGACCGCCTCGCGCCGGCGATCCGGGGAGACGTCGGCGGCACGGAGCCCCTCGCGGAGCCGGGCGGTCACGGCCGCGAGCGTCCCCGCGCCGGCCACCTCCCCGGCCACGCGGTCCCGGAGCGCGGCCGAGAGTGCGGGGCTGGTCCCGCCCGTTCCCACCGCGACCGTGACCTGGCCGTCCCGCACCGTCGCCGGCACCACCACCGAATCGGCGTCCCGGCGGCCGCTCCGGTCGGCGCGGTTCACCAGCGCGTCGCACTCGCGGGCCGCGGCCGCGGCGGCGTCGTTGAGGGCCGCGTCGTCGGTCGCCACGACCACGAGCGCGGGCTCGGCGTCCGCGACCCACGCGCCGACGTCGTCGGGGCCCGGGCTGGCGCGGACCAGGTCGGCGTCGCCGAAGTCGGCGTCGGCGAAGGTCGGACTCACGACCGTGGTGTCCGCCTCGCGGGCGAACCGCCGGGCCTTCCGGGCGCCGACGGGACCGCCCCCGAACACGAGGACCCGCTCGCCCGCGAGGTCGTGGAACAGCGGGATCACGGCGCGTCGGCTCCCGTGGTGCTTCCCTCGACGGTGTTCGCGTCGGCGCGCTCGGCCAGTCTGATGCCGGTCTTCTTCAGCACGCGCGTGGAGAACAGCGTGTCCCAGTCGTCGGGCTCGACGTCGCAGTGCTCGGTCACGCGGTCGCGCACCGCCGCGACGCGCTCGTCGCTCTCTGCCTCGCTTCGCCCGTGGGTCATCGCGAACAGGTTGTACGGCCAGACCCCCGCGTGTCGCGGGCGTTCGTAGCAGTGGGTCACGAACGGCAGTTCGGCCACCGCCGGACCGACCTCGGGCACGACGTCGTCGGGGACGTCCCACACCGTCATCCCGTTGTGGGTGTACCCCAGCGCGTAGTGGTTCGGCACGGCACCCACGCGGCGGACCTTCCCCTCGTCCCGGAAGCGCGCGAGGGTCGCGAGCACCCAGTCCGTGGAGCGACCGAGCTCGGCCGCCACGTCCGCGTACGGGGTGCGCGTGAGCGGCAGGCCGTCCTGCACCGCGAGCACGAGGTCGCGCTCGTCCGGGGTGAGTCCCTCGCGAGCGGCGCTGTCGCGACCCGCGGGACTGGCGGGCGACGGCCCCAGGTGTGAGAGGTCGACCTCTGCGTCGGCGAGCGGCCCGTCGACGGAGAACTTCGCCTCCACGCGGAACTCGCGCTGCTTCGGGAGGTCGTAGGTCGCCTGGCCCGTCTCGGCCTCGATCTCGGCGAGGACCGCGGGCACGCGGTCGGCCTCCGCCACCGAGAGTACGAACCAGACGTTGAGGTGCGGGTGCTCGCGCTCGTAGTTGTGCGCGACCTCGCGGTGGTCGTTGACCGCCGCCACGACCTCGTCGAAGCGCGCCTCCGGAGCGTGCATCGCGACCAGGGTTGCGTGCCCGCCGATGGCCTCGGCGTTCACGAGCGGCCCGAAGCGGCTCAGCGTGCCCGCCTCGTCGAGTTCGCGGACGCGCGCGAGGAGTTCGTCGGCGGAGACGTCGACGCCCCGCTCGCGGAGCGCGGCCGCAGCCGGCTCGAACGGGTCGGCGACGACGGGGAAACCCCCCTGGAAGGCGTTGACGATGGCGCGATCGAGGTCGGAGAGGTCGGCGGCCGCGCCCGCGTCGTCGGTCATGACCGGCGGTGGGTGCCCGCGACGGTTAAGCGCCGCGGCCGGTGCGGGTGAGTCCGCGACCGCCGTCGGATCCGCCGGGGACGTGGCGCCGTCACGCTGACCCGTCCACCGGGCCGTCCTCGGTGACGGGGACGACGTCGTGACCCGCCTCCCCGAGTGCGGCGACGACGTCGTCGAAGACGCCGGCGGCCTCCCAGTAGACGACGACGTCGAAGGTGCCGTCGCGGAGGGGCTGCTGGCACTCCCACACCGTCTCGTCGCCGTCGAGCGTGCGCCCCTGGTGCTGGTTGAGGCCGAACTCGCTGTCGTCGTTCCCGGAGTAGACGTAGGTGTCGGTGGGATCACCGACGACGTGCTCGGCCACCACGTCCCCCACCTCGATGGTCGTCTGGTGGAGGCGGCTCTCGTCGTCGCCGGTCAGGTCCGTATGGACGACGACGCCGTGGAGGGTCGCGTCCCCGGGCGCGAGGAGCGCGGCGACGTCCTCGTAGAACTGCGCGTCGTCGGTCCGACCGTCGGTGCCGGGCATTGGATGCTCAAGGGGCCGCGCGGCCCTAAAGGGCTCGAAGCGGAGACGGCTACCGGCCGAACCGGCGCTGCCGGTCGTCGTAGTCGAGCAGCGCGCGGAGGTAGTCGCGCTCCCTGAGGTCCCGCCAGTTCACGTCCGTGAAGTAGAGCTCCGAGTACACCGACTGCCAGATCATGAAATCGGAGAGGCGCTCCGCGCCGGTCTTGATGACGAGGTCCGGTTCGTCGGGGAAGACGAGTTCGGCTTCGACCGTCTCCTCGTCGACGTCGGCGGGGTCGAGGTCGCCGGCGTCGACGGCCTCGGCAACGGAGCGGACCGCACCGGCGAACTCGTGCTTGCCGCCGAGGCCGATGCTCACCTCGATGGGCGCGTCGGTGCGGTCGCGGTCGCCCGGCCCCCGGACCGCGACGGGCCGCGGCGTCTCCAGGCCCTCGAGGGCGCGGCGGAGGGTCGGCGCCGCCGCCTCGTCGAGCACGCCGACGTAGACGGTCACGCGCGACGCGCCGTACCGGAAGGCCCACCCGAAGAAGGAGCCGAGCGTGGCGTAGGCACCGCGCTCCAGGAGGTCGCGCTCCGTGATGACGAGCGCGACGTGGTCCGGCCGGTCCCGCTCCCGGAGCCGGTACCGCATGGCGAGGTAGCGGTCGTACAGGCCCACGACGGCGATGTCCGGGCGCGGACGGGTAGTGTCTGTCGGAGCCGCACGACGCGGGCGGTCGCTGAAACGGTGGGGCGCTGACACGTGCGAAACCGGCGTCGTCGCGGGGTATCGGCCCGCTCCGGGAGGATTTAAGTACCCCGACCGGGGAGACCCGTGTCGTGACGACGAGCCTCCGCCGGGCCGTGGCGTTCGCGGCCGTCGCGACGCTCGCGGTCGCCGGGCCCACGCTCGGGCCCGCGACCGTGCTCCCGTTCGGGCTCGTCGCGGTGCTGGCCTTCGCCACGACCGGGGGCGTCGTGTTCGAGTTCTTCGCCACGCCGGCCGACCGGCACGTCGGTCGGCTCGTGGGGCTCGCGAGCTTCTCGCTCGGCATCGCCGCGCTCGCGCTCCTGACCGCGGCGATGGACCTCCCGGTCGTGGTGTTCGTCGGGACGGTGCTGCTCGTCGGCTACGGCGAGGTCGGCGCCCAGGTGGCCACGCGCGTGCGCTCCGCGCCGGTAGTGGGCGTGACCGGCTTCCTCGCGGCCGCCGTGGTCGCCGGCGTCGCGGGACAGCTGACCGCGGGGTGGCTCGCCACCGGTCCGCTGGCCGCGACAGCGGTGTTCGACGGCGCGCTGTCCGGCCTCCCGCTCGACCTCGCGCCGACCGCCGGCGCCCGCCAGCCGGCCCTGCCGGTCGTCGTCTTCCTCGCGACGGCGGGGGCGACCCTCGCCGCGCTCCTCCGGAGCGTCCTCGCGGCCCGCGAGGACCCACTCGTGCTGGTCGCCGTCGCGCTGTTCCTCTGGCTGTTCGCCGACGTCGGGGTCACCGTCGACACCCAGGGCATCGTCGTGGCCGTCGCCGTGACCGCGGGGCTGGGCTACGTCTCGTGGGCGCTCGACACCGCCTCCATTCCGGGGATGCTCACCGGCGTGCTCCTGAGCCTGCTCACGGTCGTGCTCGGGGGCTACGGCTGGTTCGTGGTCCTCGTCGCCTTCTTCGGCATCGGCGGGCTCGCCTCGAAGTTCCGGTACGAGCAGAAGGTCGAGCGCGGCGTGGCCGAACCGCGGGGCGGAGCGCGGGGCTCGGGCAACGTGCTCGGGAACGCCGCGCCGGCGCTGGTGGCGGTCGTGCTGTACGCCGCGCACGCGCGCCTGGGCGTCCCCGGCGAGGTGTTCCGCCTCGCGTTCGCGGGGTCGCTCGCCACCGCGCTCGGGGACACGCTCTCGAGCGAGGTGGGCGGGCTCTACGACGACCCGCGGCTCATCACGACCCTCGAGCGGGTCGAGCCGGGGACCGACGGCGCGGTCACCTGGCAGGGCCAGGTCGCGGGGATCGCGGGTGCCGGGCTGGTCGCCGGCCTGTCCTTCCTGCTGTTCGGCCTCGGCGCGGGGAGCGCGGCGCTCGTGCTCGTGGCCGGCGTCGTCGGGATGACGGTCGACAGCCTCCTCGGGGCGCTGGTCGAGGGGCGCTACGTCGGCAACCAGAGCGTCAACTTCCTCGCCACGGCCGCGGGCGCCGTCGCCGGGGCCGTGTTCGCGCTGTTCGGGGGCTGAGCGGTCCGCACCGGCCGGCGGGTCGGCGTACCGCGCCGCTCAGTCCGCCCGGAGGTCCGACGGGGTCAGCACGCGGACGGCGGCCGGCTGGGTCGTGACGCCCGCCAGCGAGTGGCCGACCACGAGTTCGACTCCCCGGCGCGCCGCCACGTCGACCAGCGCCTGCTCGACCGGGCCGTCCACAACCACGGCGTGTGGGACTCGGTCGGCGTCGCGGAGGGCGTCGACGACGGCATCGGCGGGACACGTCGAGAGCGGGCGGGCCGCGGCGTCGTAGCAGACGGCACGGCCGGTGTCGTCGAGGACGGTCCGCACCCGTTCTGCGAGGCGCGCCGCGTCCGTCTCCCCGTCGTCCGTGTCGGCGGCCGCCCCCGGGTCGGGCTCCGTCGCTGTCGGACCGGGCGTGGCGGCCGCCTCTGGCCCCTCCGCGTCCTCGGTGGCTGCGGCCGGCGACGCCGCCGTCGCGCCGCCCGCCTCTCGCGTCGCGCCGGAGCCGGCCGGGGACCGGTTCGCCGGTGTGTCACCGCCCTCGGCGCCGGACCGCACCGACCCGTCCCCGGCGAGGGCAGTCGCCGCCGGGACCTTCGCCCGGAGGGCGTCGAGGGCCTCCTCCCGCGAGAGGTCCTCGACGGCGCGGCCCTCGGGGGCCGTCGCCACGAAGTCGAGGTCGCCGCGCTGGGCGAGTTCCCGGAGGACGAGGTCGCCACCCCGGTCGCCGTCGACGAACGCGGTCGCGGTGCGCTCGCGGGTGAGCGCGACGGCGGCGTCGGCGACGTCGGTCCCACCCACCGCCGCGGCGTTCTTCACGCCGTGGGAGAGGAGGGTGCGGACGTCCGCCCGGCCCTCCACGAGCACGACGGCGTCGCCGTCCGCGACGTTCGGGCCGGCGGGCAGGCCCTCGTGGGTGGTGAGTTCGGCGACCCGGCGGGAGGCGCGCACGGCCTCGACGAGGTCGTCGCCGGCGACCTGCCCCTCGTCGAAGCCGTCCTCGAGGAGCTCCTCGGCGCGCTCGACGATGGTGCGGCGCTTGGCCGCGCGCACGTCCTCGATGCGGTCGACGGTGACCCGCGCGCGGCACGGGCCGACCTGGTCGATGGTCTCGAGTGCGGCCGCGAGCACCGCGGTCTCGACGCGGTCCAGGTTGGAGGCGACGGTGAGCGTGCCGGCGGAGCGCCCGTCCTGCGTCCGGACGTCGACGTCGATGCGGCCGAGCTTCGCCGACTCCTGGAGGTCGTGGAGGTCCAGCTCGTCGCCGAGGAGGCCCTCCGTCTGTCCGTAGACGGCCCCGACGACGTCGGCGTGCTCGACGACGCCCTCGGTGGCGACCTCGGCGTGGATCAGGTACTTCGCGGTGTCCTCCATGGTGGGCGGCTCCAGTCGAATCGTCCCTAGGGGCGGCGCCCCTTAAGCCCCGTCGCAACGGCGACGGGAGCCCGCCGCGCGGCGGCAGTGAAGAACTATTCTCTTCGATCCCGGCGTTTGAATCCATTCGTCGTAACGTTTAACACCGACGGTCGTAACTCGTCTGACGATGACCACGACGTCGGCGGCACGGCACGGACGGGCGGCCTCGGTCGGGTGGGCGCTCGCCTTCCTCCTCCTTGCGGCGCTCGCCATCCCCTGGTTCCTGTGGGGAGACACGACCACGATGCTCGGCCTGCCGGTCTGGCTCTGGTGGCACGTCGGGTGGATGGTGCTCGCGGCGGTCACGTTCGCGGCGTTCGCCGACCGCGCGTGGGGGCTGTGGGTCGAGACCGGCGGGACGGGCTCCGGGAGGCTGTGACCGTGCCCGACACCGCACTCACGCTGGGCGTCGTCGGCACGTACCTCCTCGCCGTGCTGGCGGTGGGGCTGCTCGCGTACCGCCTCACCGACCGCCGCGCGGAGGACTACTACCTCGCGAGTCGCAGCATCGGGACGGTCGTCCTCCTGTTCACCACCTTCGCGACGCTGCTCTCCGCGTTCACGTTCTTCGCCGGGCCGAACCTCGCGTACGCCGCCGGGCCGGAGTGGATACTCGTGATGGGACTGATGGACGGGATCGTCTTCGGCGTGCTCTGGTACCTCGTGGGGTACAAGCAGTGGCGCATCGGCCGCCGGGAGGGCCACGTCACGCTGGGCGAGCTGCTCGGCGCACGCTTCGGCTCCCGACGGCTGCGCGGGGTCGTCGCCGGCGTCTCGCTGTTCTGGCTGTTCCCCTACGTGATGCTCCAGCAGGTCGGTGCGGGCACCGCACTCGAGGCGCTGACGGGCGGGGACGTGCCCTACGCCGTCGGCGCGGGGCTCGTGACGGTGTTCATGATCGGCTACGTCGTGCTCTCGGGGATGCGCGGCGTCGCGTGGACCGACACCCTCCAGGGGCTCTTCATGCTCGGGATGGTCTGGGCCGCGGTCGCGTGGGTCCTCGCCTCGCTCGGCGGTGTGGGGGCGGCCACTGCAGCCATGGCCGACGCGAGACCCGGATTCCTGGCCCTCGGCGGGGCGCCCGGGCCCGGAGCGCCGTACTCCGTCCAGTGGATGCTCTCCTCGGCCGTCTCCATCGCGTTCGGCGTCGCGATGTTCCCGCAGGTGAACCAGCGGTTCTTCGTCGCGCGCTCCGAGCGGGTGCTCAAGCGCTCCTTCGCGCTCTGGCCCGTGCTCGTCCTCGCGCTGTTCGTCCCGGCGTTCATGCTCGGCGCGTGGGCCGCGGGCGTGCCGGGGCTGTCCGTGCCGGCGGACGGGAACGTGCTGCCGGCGCTCCTGGCCGCGACGACGCCCGGGTGGTTCGCCGCCCTCGTCGTCGCCGGCGCGATGGCCGCGATGATGTCC
>JBDGTC010000021.1:15941-16130 GCA_042217215.1 Halobacteriaceae archaeon | reverse complement strand
AAGTACGAGAACACCAGCAGGACCGAGAACAGGAGCACCGACAGCGCGGCCGCGAGGCCGAGGTCGAAGTCCGTGAACGCCTTGCGGTAGATCATCACGGGGAGCGTGGTGCTCGACGTGCTCGGGCCGCCGGCGGTCATCACCCACACCATCGAGAAGTTCCGGATGTTGTAGATGAGCATCAGCAGG
>JBDGTC010000021.1:0-15920 GCA_042217215.1 Halobacteriaceae archaeon | reverse complement strand
CGCGCCGTCCATCCGCGCGGCCTCGTAGAGGTGCTCGTCGATGCCCTGGAAGGAGGTGAGCGTGAGCAGCGCAAAGAGCGGCGCGAGCCGCCACACCATGCCGACGATGGGTGGCCACAGCGAGAGTTCCGTGGAGCCCAGCATCACGATGTACTGGTCGATGACGCCCAGCTGGACGAGCAACTCGTTGATGATGCCCTGGCTGCCGTCGAACATGAACTCCCAGATCGAGGCCCCGACGACGCGGGGGAGGACCCACGGCACCAGGACGATGGCGCTCGCCACGCTCACGTAGGGGAGCTTCTCGTAGAGCAGCCACCCCATCACGAAGCCGATGACGATGGCCGCGCTGCTCCCGACGGTGACCCACACGAACGTGTTCCAGAGCACCTCGTGGATGGTCGGCGAGTTCCAGATGGTCCGGTAGTTCGCCAGTCCCACCCACTCCGCCTGTGCGGGGTTGAGGAGGCTCTTGTCCTGTAAGCTGGAGTAGATGGCCTGCGCGATGGGGTAGAGGATGAACAGGCCGACGAGCGCCAGCACCGGGAGTATCGGGAGGTACACCCGGACGCGCTCCGGGATCCGGTTCAACAGCGACTCGACGGACCCCCGCTCGGCGGTGGTGTAGCTCATCCGCTATTTCAGGTTGTCGTCGATGATGCTCTGGATCGAGGAGTTCACGTCGCTGCACGCCTGTTCGGCGGTCTTGTTTCCGAGCACGACCGGCTGGAGGACCTTGGTGTTGATCTCGCTCTGGATGGAGGCGAGGCCCGAGAACGACGGGAACCGCGAGGAGGTCGTGAACAGCTCGTTGTCGTCGTAGAGGGTGAGGAGGTCGCCGAACTGGCTCCTCATCAGGTCGGCCGGGTCTTCGAAGCCGCTCCTGAGGGTCGGCACGCGACCGCGGATGCCCACGTCCTTGTGGTAGGTCCACGGGGCGAGCTGTTCGGGCTGGTTCCACCACTCGATGAAGTCGAGCGCCGCGCGACGCTCTGCGCTGGACGAGTTCCCCTTCCCGAACATGAACCCCTGGGCGTTCTGCAGCAGGAGGTCCTGTGGCTCGAAGTTCCCGGTCGGGTCGTTGGGGAGGGGCGCGCGGGTGACGGTGTGGCCCTCACCGTCGAGCCACGGCTGTGGCGCGCCGGTCGTCTGGTAGACCGCGTTCGCGTGCGAGAACGTGATGAAGATGCCCGACTTCCCGTTCCGGAGCAGGCGCCCGGCCTCGATGTGGTTGAGCTCCGCGAACGTGTCCGGGAACAGCCCGGCGTCGGCGATGTCGCCGTACAGCTTCACGGCGTCCACGAAACCGGGCTGGTCGACGGTGGCCTCCAGGGTCTCGGGGTCGAAGTACCGGCCGCCGTTGGCGTAGACGAAGCCGATGAAGTACCCCGTCGTGAGGCCGAAGTCCGTCCCGGGCGCCGTAATCGGCGCCGTCACCCCGTCGATGTCGGCCATCTCCTCGCCCATCTGGATGAGCTCCGGCCAGGTGCGCGGCGGCCGGTCGAAGCTCGTCTGCTGGAGGTAGTCGAGGCGGATGTCGATGAACGGCCCGAGGTCGGCGTAGCCGCCGGGGAGCCCCCACTGGCGCTTCTGGTCGAAGCCGCCGATACCCTTGTACATCTGGGACTGGATGTTCGCGTCGATGAAAGGCTCGTTCAGCGATTCGAGGCGGTCGCTGAACCAGGCCTGGTCCACGGGCCGGATGGCGCCCGCCGAGGCGTAGTCGGGAATCTGCTGGCACTGGCCGGCCATGACGTCCGGGAGGTTGTTGTTCGCCGCCGCGGAGGCGATGATCTGGTACTTCTGCCCCCACGCCTTGTGGGCGTAGGAGACGTCGTTGGCGGTGTACTCGGGCGTGTGACTCTTGATGTAGCTGCGCTCGGCGGGGATGCCACCGAACAGCCAGAACTCGAGGTTCTGCGGGGCGGGCGTGGCGCTGGTCCCGTCCGCCATCGTCGTCCCGCCCCCGTCACCGCCCCCGTCGCCCGCACAGCCGGCGATTCCCGCGGCGATTCCGGCTCCGATACCGGCCGTGAGTTCGCGCCGACTCACGCCCCGTCCGTTCGACGTGTCCTGAGTCATGGTTGTGAGTCCGACGGCCCGGTGCCGTGGTACGTTATACTCTGCCACGGGGCGGCAATATAGCTTTCCGTAAACTCGGCGATCGTTCGTGCACAAATTACCGCAACCGCGGTGTACAACCGGGTCGTACTCACTTCGGGCCGTGCTCACTCCGGGTCGGGTGCCTCCGGGTCGCATCCACCCGGGTCGCACCCACCACCGGTCCTTTTGCCGGCGGCGTCCGAACCGCGGCGCGATGGCCCTCGACCTGACCGGGCTCCCCGCCCACTGGCTCGTCGCACTGCTCCTCGGCGGGACGGTCCTCGTCTGGCAGGGCAGCGAGGTGCTCGAGGCCTCCTCGGAGACCCTCGCCGTCCACTACGAACTGCCGCCCGTGGTGCAGGGTGCCGTCGTCGCGGCGGTGGGCTCCAGCTTCCCGGAGCTGTCGACGACGGTCATCTCGACGCTGCTCCACGGCGAGTTCAGCCTGGGCGTGGGCGCCATCGTCGGCTCCGCGGTGTTCAACGTGCTCGTCATCCCGGGCCTCAGCGGGCTGTTCACGGCGGAGCGACTCGAGTCGAGCCGCGACGTGGCGTACAAGGAGGCGCTGTTCTACATGCTCTCGGTCGCGGCGCTGTTCGCGGTGTTCTCGATGAGCGTGGTCTACTACCGACAGGAGGCCGTCGGTCCGCTCGTGGGCACCGTCACGCGGCCCTTCGCCGCGTCGCTCGTCGTGCTCTACGGCCTGTACGTGTTCATCCAGTGGCAGGACACACAGGACCACACGCCGACGCGGAGCCTCGAGGCCGGCGTCTCCGTCGCGCGGCAGTGGCTCCTCCTCGCCGCGAGCCTCCTGGTCATCCTCGTCGGCGTCGAGGCGATGGTGCAGGCGGTGCTCGGCTTCGGCGAGCTGTTCGGCACGCCCTCGTTCCTCTGGGGCGTCACCGTCATCGCCGCGGGGACGAGCCTGCCGGACACCCTCGTGAGCGTGCGCGCGGCGCGGAAGGGCTCGGGGGTCACCTCGCTCGCGAACGTGCTCGGCAGCAACGTCTTCGACCTGCTCGTTGCCATCCCCGCCGGCGTGCTCATCGCCGGTTCCGCGTCCGTGAACTTCGCCGTCGCGGGCCCGATGCTGGCCTTCCTCGTGTTCGCGACGGTGGTGCTCTTCGCCTTCCTCCGCACCGACCTGTCCGTGACGACGCCGGAGGCGCTCGTGCTCGTCGGCGTCTACGTCGTCTTCGTCGGGTGGGTCACCCTCGAGACGCTGGGGCTCGTCCGGGGCGTCATCCCGTCGGTGTGAGGGGCGCGGCGGTGGGGTGTCCGCCGACCCTCACCCGGCCGTGCCGCGGCCGTTCACTGACTCGTGGACGCCCACGACGAGCGCCGGGACGACGACCATGAACACGTGCTCCTCGACCGGGATCCCGAGGAGGTCGACGCCCGTCCGCAACTGCACCTCGAACACCCCGACGGCGAGCGTGTAGCGGTCCCAGAGGTACGCGAGCGGGTAGAGGGCGACGACGGTGCGCGCCGCGCGTCGGAGGGCGTCCGCGCGGGCACACAGCGCCACCGCCAGCGTGCCGAAGGCGACCTCGGTCGCGAGGTAGGTGTACGGGCCGAGGACACCCACGTCGACCGCGGGCGGCCCGGCGAGCGGGCGGTACCAGAGCGCGGCCAGGAGGAGGGCGAGGAAGACGTACGTCCCCCGGGTCAGGAGCATGGTGGCGCGCGCCGGGGGCGCACCCGCGGCCCGCCACCCGACGGCGCCGCCGGCGAACACCGCGAGGAGCGCGCCGTCGGGGAACGTGCCGACCGCAGCCAGCGCGGCGGTCGCAGCCAGCGCCACGGCCTGGAGCCCACGGCCGAGCTGTCGTGCCCGTCGCCGACCGACGACGACGGCCACGGTCCGCTTCCCCAGAGAGCGGTCGCCGGCGAGGTCGGCCGTGTCGTCGACGACCTTCACCCCGCAGAGGAGCACGAACAGCACGGCCGCCAGGCCGGCGACGGTCGCGGGGACCGTCCCCGTCTGCGCGAACGCCCCGCCGACGAGCGCGAGCGCGACGCCCGCCGGGTACCCGGCGGTCGCCGTGACCGGCCGGACGTCGAGGACCGGTGCGTGGAGGGAGCCGATGACCCAGGTCGGGAGCGTGAGCGCTGCGGCGGCCGCCCCCGCGAGCCACCACAGCGCGACGAGGGAAACGAGGAACCCGGCCGTCGCCGCCGCCTGCCCGACCCGGCACCCGGCGGGCGTGAGCGGGTGGTCGTCGTCCTCGCCCCGCACGTGGAAATCGACGTAGCCGTCGGTGACGTGGGCGGTGTACACCGCACAGAAGATCGCGCTCGCGTGCCAGCCCGCGATGGGGAGGGAGAGCTGTCCGGCGAGCACCGCCCCCGCGAGCGACGCGGCCACCGGCGGGAGCATGAACACCGGGTGGACCTGTGACGCCAGCGCGCGGACGGTTCCGACGACGCCCGTGCGATGTCGCGCGACGCGCATCGTCCGGGAGACGTGACCGACCCACATAGGTGTCGGGTGGTGGAGGAAGTCGTCGATGGCGTTCTGCTGGTCGCTGAGGTAGAACTCGACCGTGGCGACCGCTTCGTCACCCGTGGTGGTCGCGGTGTCGCTCCCCGGCAGGCTGTGCATGCTGCAGCCAGCCGTGACGAGGAGCAGGGCGACCGCGACCGCTGCCGCCGTGGTTCGTCGTTTGCGGTCTCCCCTCCCGCCACTGCGGAGAAAAGCCGCCGAACCCGCTCGGGACGCCGACCTGTCCGTCAGGTCACCCGTCGTCCGCGGCCCGTGCCGCCCGCTCGGCGAACTCGCGGAGTCGGCGCTCGTGCTCGGCGGAGTGCTCCGTCTCCGTCGCACTCTGGAGCTGTGAGTCGACGAGCCGGTTCTGCTGTGGCCCCCACTCCTCGGGGTCGTGGGTCCGCACGTACTCGACCCAGCGTTTCACGCCCTGCAGGCGCTCCCGGCGGTTCCGCGCGTGCTTGGCCGCCAGGGCGTCAGAGTGATTCGAGTCGGGCATACTCCTCGGTGACTCCGAGCCGCTCGACCCAGTGTTCGAGGCGCTCCGTGCTAAGGGTTTCGTGGAACATCGTGTAGAGGTGGGCCGCGTCCTCGAAGTCCTTCTGAGCCCCCATCGAGAGCTTGTACGCGATCTGGAGGTCGATCGGTCCGACCGGGATCGTCGCGTCGCCGATCTCGGCGGTGATGGCGTTCGAGAGCGACGCGCGGTCGTACGGGTCGGTCGGGAACTTGACCTCCAGGTGTGGCGTCATCTCTCCGTCGGGCGCGACCCAGATGTTCGTGCCCGCGTCGAGGTTCCCGTACATCTCCTCGAGGGGCATCGCCGGCCCCCAGTAGCCGGCGGCGTCGAACTCCTCGACGAGCGCGTCGACCGCGTCCCGGTCGAGTCGCTCGACGATGACGTCGACGTCGTTCGTTCCCCGCGGTCGTCCGGCGAGGATGGCGAGGTAGCCGGAGACGAAGACGTGGTCGACGTCGCGGTCGGCGAGCAGCTCCGAGAAGGGGATGGCGAGCTCGTCGAGCCGGTTCGGCTCGCGCTCGACCACCAGCGTCCCGTCCGTGAGCGACACGCCGCCCATGGACTCGACGACAGTCGGTGAGGTGTTAAGTCCCCCTGCCCCGCCCCGACATCCCCGCCGGCGGCCTCAGACGTCTTTCTCCACGAGCCGCTCCCGCAGGTCCTCGACGCTCTCGACGGTCTGCCCGTTCACCGTCACGTCCTCGAGTTCCACCTCCGCGTTCTCGACGACCGCGAGCTCCTCGACGTTCTCGAACGTGCAGTTCTCGAAGCGCAGGCCGCGGATGGGCGAGCGGTCGTAGCCCCGCGCGAACATGACCCCGCGAACCTCCTCGACGGTGACGTCGGTGAGCGTGACGTCCTCGACCCGGGGCGTGAACGCGCCGGTGTCGCCCTCGCCGCGGTGGAAGTCACAGGAGACGACCTCCTTCGAGAGGTCGGTGAAGTGGACGTCCTTGACGTGGACCTGCTCCACGAACCCGCCACGACGCGAGTTGGTCTTGATGTAGAGGCCGAAGTAGAGCCACGGGCTGCCGCCCTCGCAGTGCCGGACGAAGACGTTCCGGACCCCGCCGCTCAGTTCGCTGCCCAGCGTGATGGAGCCGTAGAGGTTCACGAACTCGCAGGACTGGACGAGGACGTTCTCGCTCGGGACGTCGACGCGGCGCCCGTCCGCCTCGCGGCCGGACTTGACCGCGATGCAGTCGTCGCCCGCGTCGAAGGTGCACCCCTCGACGAGGACGTCTCGACACGACTCCGGGTTGCAGCCGTCGTTGTTCGGCCCGTCGCCGTCGACGGTGACGTCCCGCACCGTCAGGTTCTCACAGAGGACCGGGTGGACGTTCCACATCGGCGAGTTCACGAGCGTGACACCCTCGATCAGGACGTTCTCGCAGGCGTAGGGCTGGACGAAGCTCGGGCGGAGGTAGTGGCCCTCGCCGAACTCCCGCTCGGCGACCGGGACGCCCTCGCTCGCCATGTCGCGGAGGGCGTGGACGTCGTCGTGGCCCTGCGGCGCGCCCTCCTCCCAGCCGTAGCGCTCGCTGCCAGACCACGGCCACCAGGCCTCGACGTCGGCCCGCCCGTCGAGTGTTCCCTCCCCGGTGATCGCGACGTTCTCGCAGTCGCGGGCGTAGACGAACGGCGAGTAGTTGTACAGCTCCTGGCCCTCGAACCGGGTGAGCACCGTCGGGAGGTAGTCCGAGGGGTCGTGGCTGAAGCCGACGGTCGCGTCGGCGGTGACGTGCAACTCGACGTCGTCGGCGAGGTGGATTGCGCCGGTGCGGTACTCCCCGGCCGGGACGAGGACGCGCCCGCCGCCCGCGTCCGTGCACGCCGCGACGGCCTCCGCGAACGCCGCGGTGCAGTCGGTCTCGCCGTCGCCGACGGCGCCGTGCTCGGTGACGTCGAACGTGCGGTCCGGGAATGTCGGCGGCTCGACGCGGTCCTCGATGCGGTCGGCGTAGGCCCAGGGGTCTGCCATGGTGGCGAAGCCCGCCGCTCCGGGAAGAAAGTACGGAAACCGCGCGGAGGGAACGCTTTTCGCCCGGCGCGCACAGCGGGGACCATGGCGACACAGGGCGTCCCCGCCGAGGTCGAGGACCGCATCACCGACAGCCTCGAGATGGCTCACGTCGCGACGTGCCGGGCGAACCGCCCCCACGTCGCGCCGGTGTGGTACACCTACCGCGACGGGACCGTCGAGTTCGTCACGGAGGGCACGAAGCTCGAGAACGTCCGCGAGAACCCGCGTGTCGCGATCTCCATCGAGTCCTCGACCGACGGCCACGGCGAGTGGCACGTCGTCCTCTTCGGCACCGCGTCGGTCACCACCGACGAGGAGGCCCTGTGGGCGGGGCGCACCCGCCTGTTCCGGAAGTACCGGGACCGGGAGCCGACGCTCGCGGCGGACGGGGAGCCACCGGAGGCACTCGTGACGGTCGACGTCGCCTCGACGTCCGCGTAGGCCGACGCACGGCCGTGGTTGCTCGTCCGTCGCCGGGGCCGGCCGCGGGCCGCGGTCCTCGCTGGCCGCCGGGAGACCCGCCGACTGGGGTCGGGTAGTCGAGTGCACCGCCCCGCTCACCCCCCGTTCGATTAATCCCCGTGGTGTGTGAAGGTACCTCCATGGCACCACTCGACGTCCCGCCGCTCGGAATGGGGACCTGGAAACTCGACGACGCGGTCGGGCCCGAGGCCGTCTCCACGGCACTCGAGATGGGCTACCGCCACGTCGACACCGCGCAGGTGTACGGGACCGAACCGTCGGTGCGCGAGGGGCTCCGACGCGCGGCGGTCGACCGCGAGGACGTCGTCCTCGCGACGAAGATCCACGAGGACGGTGACGGTCCCGGGTACGAGGACGTCGAGACCGCCGCCGACCGGCGGCTCGCGGCGCTCGGCGTCGACGTCCTCGACCTCCTCTACGTGCACTGGCCGGTCGGCGCCTACGACGCCGCCGAGACCCTCCCCGCGTTCGCGGCGCAGGTCGAGCGCGGCGTCACCCGTCACGTGGGCGTCTCGAACTTCACCGTCGACCTCCTCGACGAGGCGCTGGACGTCCTCGACGTCCCGCTGGCGGCCCACCAGGTCGAGTTCCACCCGTTCCTCCCGCAGAACGACCTCGTCGCTCACGCGCAGGCCAACGACTACGCGCTCGTGGCGTACTCGCCGCTGGCCCGGGGCCAGGTCCTCGAGCACCCCGTCATCCGGGGCGTCGCGGACAAGCACGGCGTCTCGGCCGCACAGGTCTCGCTCGCGTGGGTGCTCGACCACGAGAACGTCGTCGCCATCCCGAAGGCCAGCACCGAGGCCCACCTCCGCGAGAACCTCGCCGCCACCGATCTCGACCTCGACCCCGAGGACCGCGAGCGCATCGACGCCATCGACCGTCGCGAGCGCACCGTCGACCGCCCGGACGCGCCGTGGAACCCGTGACGTCGACGCGGCGGCGGTGTCTCCCGCCCCGTCACGCGACCGTCGAACGGCCGTCAGACATATGTTCTCGCGCTCCAAGGTGCAGGGGCCATGCTCGAGCGACTCGAGCTCCGGTGCGAGTCGTGCGACGCCGCCCTCGACGACGCGCACCGGCAGCTCACCATCGCCACCGGCGGCGGCACGCGCCACGCCTACGAGTGCGACTGCGGGTGCGTGACCATCGCCGTCGGGCTCGCCGAGGCGGGGTAGTCGGTCCGCCGAAGCGGGGTAGGCGGGCCGACGAAGCGGGGTAGGCGGGCCCGACGAAGCGACCGGGTGCGGTACCGGCCCGAGCGGACCGTTCGGGCGATTGGCTACAGCTCGGACCGCTTGATGAGCGCGTACAGCACCAGTCCGCCGAGGATGACGCTCACGTACACCTCCAGCCCGGCCAGCAGGCGTGCGAGCGCACCTTTCGGGCCGATGCCGCCGTAGCCGATGGTGAGGAAGGTGATGTAGCTGAAGTGGAGGTTCTCGAAGAAGGTGGCTCGACCCGCCGCCGTCGCGAGTGCACCCACCGAGGCGAGCTGGCCGGCACCGGTCAGGAACGGGCGACCGCCGAAGGTGTAGAGCAGAGCCGGGACGATCGGTGCCACGAGGAACACGGAGACGATGCGTCCGAGCCGCATCCCGTACCCGCAGGTCACGTCGAGGAAGACGTTCTCCGCGGCGCGGCTCGCGCTCCGGAGCCGGTCACCCGCGGCGGCGTCCCGATCCCGCGCGATCTGGAGGTGCTTCTCCCGGGCGAAGCGCTGGCGCTGCACGCGGAACTCGCCGGCGGCCTTCACGTACCCGCCGGCCGACGCCGCGTTCTTGGCCTTCAGGTAGGTCGTCTCCACGTTGGCGGGGGTCATCGGCACGGCGTACTCGCGGTCTGGGTCCGCGTCGTCGAAGGTGTGGAGGTCCCAGTCGTTGCGCTCGAAGTAGTAGAGGTGCGCGGAGAAGTCGAACTCGTAGCCGTCGAACTCGTCGAACTCGGTGGCACAGAACCGGACGTAGTCCAGCAGTTCGTGTCGGCCGCCGGGCCGCTCGGTACCGAGGGCGACGTCGCCGACGCTCGCGGCCGTGAGGTCGAAGCGCACCCAGGACCCCTCGGGCTGGGTGATCGAGCCCTCCTTCAGGACCGCGTCGGTGAAGTCGACGTACGCGTCGCCGTCGATGGACTCGACCAGGAACTCGAGTTCCTCGAAGGTCGCGCCGGCGAAGTCCACGACGCCGCCGAACCGGGCGCGGTGGAAGTCGGCGGACGTGAACGCCGCCTCGTCGAAGTCCGCCGCGCCGTGGAACGTCGCCTCCGCGAACACCGCGCTCCGCTCGAGGTGCCGGGCCTCCCCCTCGAAGGCGGCGCCCCGGAACACCGCGGCGGCCTCGAAGACCGTCCCGGTGAAGTCGGCGTCGCCGCCGAAGCGCGCCTCGTCGAAGTCGGCCTCGGCGGCGAAGTCGACGTCGGTGAAGTCGGCGTCGGCGTCGACGCGCACCGCCTCGAACTGCGCGCTGTCTCCGAAGGTCGCGTCGTCGAACGTGACGTACCGGAAGTGCGCCGACCGGAAGTTCACCGGCTCACGGAAGCGGGCCCCGGCGAAGGTGGCGTCGTCCTGGAGGGACCGCGCACCCCCTTCGAACACAGCGCCGCGGAACCGGGCGACGCCCGCGAAGGTGGTGTCCTCGAAGGAGGCGTCCTCCGTGACGGTGACCTCGTCGAAGTCGGCGTCGGCCGCGAAGGTCGCGCCGGTGAACGAAACGTCGCCACGGAAGCGACACTCCAGGAACGTGGCCGCCCCGTCGAACGTCGCGTCCGCGAAGGTGGCGAACTCGAAGGCTGCCTGCCGGAAGTCGGCCTCGTCCTCGAAGTGCGCCGCCGCGAAGTCGGCGTTGTCGTCGAGGTCGTTGGACGTGCCGTGGAACGCGGCCCCTCGCACCGACACCGGCGAGCGGAAGACGGCGCCCTCGAAGGAGGTGTCGTCGCCGAACCACGCCTCGTCGAGGGTGACCGGCCCCGCGAACGTCGCGTCGGAGAAGTCGGCGTCTCTCGCGAAGTGGGCCTCCTCACCGACCACGGGCCCGGTGAACCTCGTGCCGGGCGCCGCGAGGTCGGACTCGACCGTCGCACCGTCGAGGGAGAGTCCCGCGACGGTGCAGTCCTCGAACCGCACCCCGACGCGGAGGTCGGCGTGGTCGAGGCTGAGTTCGCCGACCTCGCAGTCGCGGAAGACGAGCGGGTGGTTGTCGGCACCGTCGAGCGTCTCGTAGTCGAAGGAGAGCGCGGGGAGCGAACAGCCCTCGAGGACCTTCGCCGAGCGGTCGCCGTGTTCGACGACGTCGCGGAGTGCGTCGTGGACCGCATCCGGGCCGGCGTCGCGCGCCTCGCGTTCGTCCGGCTCGAGGTCGAGGACGGCGAGGCTCTCCTCGCGGGGACCGTCGGTCATGGACGGTGTTCGCGGCGCGGTCGGAAAAGGGTGTTCGGGCCCCGGTCGTCGGGGCTACAGCGCGTCCCGCAGGCCGAAGCTCTCGGCGACGAGGTCCGCGGGCGCCGTGGTGATGTTCCCGTGCTTGAGCTTGAGCGGGGCGTCGAGGTCCCGCGAGATGTCCCGCCAGTGGGTGAGGTCATCGGAGACGACACAGCCGAAGTACTCGTGGAAGTACTGCACGTCGTGGAAGACGTGGTAGGTGCCGTCGGCCCGGACGGCGAAGGGCCCCTCGATGTGCCACTCGTCGGGGCCGTAGCCGGTGATGGGCTCGGTGACGTCGCCGAAGGGGCCGTACCGGTCGTCGCTCCGCGCGATGCGGATGTTCTGGTGCTCGGGGTGGGTCCCGCTGGCCTTGTTGTACCGACCGTCCTTGAAGAAGAGGAGCCACTCGTCGTCGCCCTCCTGGAGGTACGCGTCGATGCAGCTGTATCCGGGGTCCAGCAGGACCTCGGACGCCGCGAGCTCCTCGAAGTCCGGCGTCGTGGTGTACCAGATGCGGTTGTTCTTGTTGGTCTCCGGGAGGTCGAGCTCGCCCCACCGCTCGGGGTCCTCTACCCAGGAGGACCACGCGATCTGCCAGTGGCCGGCCGCGTCGTCGTAGAAGATCTTCGGTGCCCAGCAGTTCTTGGTGTCCGGTTCGTCGGCCATCACCGGGAGGAGGCGCTGCTCGCTCCACTCGACGAGGTCCTCGGTCTTCGCGTACCCGATGTCCCGCCGGCCCCACCCGGAGGTCCAGACCATGTGGAAGGTGCCGTCGGGGTCGCGCTGAATGAACGGGTCGCGCATGATCTCGTCGCCCACCGCCGGCTCGAGCCCGGCGGTCGGCAGTTCGGTCCAGTGGAGGAGGTCCTCGCTGAACGCCATGACGAGCCCCTCCTCCTCGTCGCGGAACGACGAGAGGAGGAAGACCTCGCCCTCGCCGGGGCTGCCCCCCGGTTCGATGGGCTCGACGTCCGCGTCGCAGCCGGGACAGGTGGTCGCGTCGTCGTCGAACTCGGCCCCGGTGTCGATGCAGTAGGCCATGTGACCGACTACCCAGCGTGGGGGCCCTTACCTGTACCGCTTCGGTCGGCCGGCGGCGGCCGGGCGTGCGCGGCGGGTCGTGCGATCATCGCCCCTCGCCCAGCCGCTCCACCGTCGCGGCCTCGTCGTTCTGGAGGTCGGCGAGGAAGGCCGCGAGGTCGTCGAAGTCCGACATCCCCTCCTCGACGAGGTAGCGCACGTACCGGACCTTCCGCCGGTACTCGGCCTCGACGGCGTCGACCGGGCGGTCGGTGGCGTCGGCGACGCGGTGGAAGAGCCGGTGGCCGAGTTCGCGCCTGTCGTCGCCGAGGTCCGGGTGAGCGTAGGCGTGGCGGAACGTGCCGTCGTGGTCGCGGTGGGCGACGCGGTTCCAGTGGACGGTCGCCCCGTCCTTCTCGGCGACGCCGCCGTCGAGGGTCCCGGCGTCGGCGAGGTCGGCCGCGGCGTCGGCGGTCACCAGTTCGGCGATCTCCGCGACGTAGCGCTCGCCGTCGACGTGCTTCGGGAGGACCACGAGGTCGACCTCCTGGAGGAGGTACGAGGGGAGGCCCTGCTCGATGGCGCGGTTGACGAGCGCCTCGACGGACTCGGCGTGGGTGGTGCCGAGGACGCCGTGGCCGGTGTTGAGCACCTCGCCGAACGTCTCGAAGGAGGCGGGGGTGTTTATCTCCGCGATGACCTCGACGTCGGGGTTGAGGTAGTTGGTCTCGGTCATCAGGTCGGCCATCGTCACGCGCTTGTACGCCGACTCGTGGTCCCGCGTGGTGAGCGAGACGCCCGTCTCGTGGGGGAGGCGGACCTCGCGGGAGCCCTCGTCGATGGAGACGGGCCGGTCGTCGTAGCGCACGAACGGCATGTGCGCGTTCATCAGCGTGGTCTTCCCGACGCCGGTGGGTCCGGCGAACACGACGACGCGGTGGTGCTCGTAGGCGAGCCAGAGCAGCGCGACCATCTCGGAGGAGAGCGCGTCGAGGCCGACGAGGTCGACCGGCGAGAGGGCGTCCGGGGACTGCTTCCGGATGGAGACGTGCGGGCCGTCCTCGGAGACCGTCGGCAGTCCGACCGCACACCGGATGGTGACGTCGCCGCCGGTCTCGCGGGGCTCCACGTTCACCTTCGCGGTCGGATTCGAGGCGTTCAGCTCCACGCCGTCGCGGGCCGCGAGCTGGGTCACGAGGTTCGTAAAGCGCGTCTCGCTCTCGAAGGCGAGGTTCGTCGGGATGCGCCCAGTGCCGATCTCCGGGCGCGGGACGACCTTGACCCGCTCGCCGACGCGGTTGGCCTCGACGTCCTCGAGGCGGTCGTCCCGGATGGGCACCGTGAGCTTGTCGTCGCCGACGAAGTCCCGCAGGACGTAGTAGAGCAGGTCCTCGAGGCGGTCGTCGTCGAAGCGGTCGTCGACCGGCGGCACGCCGAGGCCGTACTCGGCGAGCACGCGGCGGGCGCGGTACGTCAGGGTCTCGCGCCACGCGCGGGTGTTCCGCGCGGTGAGCCGGCGGGAGAGGTGGGTGCGCGCCCGCGACGCCACGAAGGCCGTCCGGTCCTCGATGGTGTCGACCGATGGTTCGCCCGTGGCGTCCACCGCGCCCGGGTCGCTGCCGTCGGCGCTGGCGATGACCCCGCCGACGCTGGTCTCCCAGATGCGCTCCTTCGTGGCCTCGATGAGCTCGCGGTCCCCGGGCAGCAGGTCCGGCTCGAGGACGGCGTACTGCACCTCGAAGGCGTCCCCGCCGAGCACGCGCTCGCGGTAGATGACGACCGGCACGTCGAAGTCCCGGAACCGGACGTCGTAGCGCTCCAGCTCCTCGGCGAGGACGCGGTCGAGGTACTCGTGGTCCGGGTCGAAGTCGGTCACGGCGGGGGCGAAGTCCTCGGTGTGGACCCGCAGGGTCTCGGGTGCGGCGTCGGCTACTGCGACGCGCTCGTCGAGCGCGAGCGGGGTGAGCTCGCCCAGCAGGCGGAGGTCCCGCAGTGCGTAGTAGTCGACGCGCCGCCGCGCCGCGGCGGGTCGGTCCACGAGGCGGTCGAGGATGCGCCCGTACTTGCCGCCCAGTCCCGCCGCCATCCGCTCCCGGACGCCCTCCCGCGTGCGGGGCCGCGTGGGTCGGGTGTCGGCGAAGTGGTCGTGGATGGCCGCGAGCGCGGCTTCGTCCGCGGCCGCGAGAGGCGGCTCGCGCACCTCGTAGCGGAACGTGTCGTCGTCCGCGCCGGTGGTCCGCACCGTCGCGACGACGCCGGGAGCCACCGTCCGCTGGGCGCGCACGTCGGGCGCGTACCACGCGTCGGGGTCGTCGGGCGGGACCGGTGCGGGGACCGCCGGTGGGGCCGGCGCGTCGCCGCCCGCATCGGCGCCCCCGCCGGCACCGCCGGGTGGGGTCTCCGCCCTCGCGCCGTCGTCGGGCACCCGCGTGTCGGCCATGTGGCCGTTGGTTCCGCGGTCTGTGGGATAAAATTTCGGACGGGTTTGACACCCGCGTCGCTCGGCCCTACGGCGCCGCGGTCGTCGTCCGGTTGGCCGTCCGGTCGCTGACGCGCACGTCGATCGACCCGCCGCGCGGCACTGTGACGTTCCGTGTGTCGATTATTTCGCCCTCGGCGTTCGTCACGATCACCGTCGCGGTCATGCCGCCACCCGCGGGCCCCTCACCGCCGTCGGGGAGCTTCTCCACCTCGCCCCGCGAGAGGAACGCGTAGACGGGCTTCGTCCCGTCGACGAGCGTGACGTCGCCGCTCTCGGCGTTCACGAACGCGGTGTAGACCACGCCCGAGCGGCTCCGCGGGACCACCTTGACGTGCCAGTAGAGGGTGTCGGCCCTGACGACCGGGACGGGCGCGACCGCTTTGGCGTTCGAGAGGCGGTTGACCTGCGGGCGGCGCTCCACGAAGTCGACGGCCTTCTGCGGGCCGATCTGTGAGTCGGTGTACCGCTGGACGCCGACCTCGCCGGTCACGCCGTCGAACGTCCAGACCTCGTAGACGCCGTTCCCGCTCCCGGTGGGCTCCGTGGCGATGAAGTACGTCAGCCCGGGCTCCTCGCCCTCAGTGGGGACGACGATGGGCCAGCTGTTGCCGCGCTCCGGGAGGTCGGCGATGGCGAGCACGTCCTCCTTCCAGAACCACTTGTTCAGTGCGCCGTGGAGGAACTGCATCGACTCCACCTTGAACCGCGCGATGTGGTAAGGGTAGACGTTCTGCCCGCGGAGGAGGGGTGAGGAGCGGGCCTCGCCCGGCGAGAGGCTGTCGACGTCGCCGTCGGGCGTCATCACCTCGACGGAGGCGTGACGCGGCACCGCGAAGAACTGCGGGAGCGGCGCGAACCGGAACTTCCAGTCGTACACCGTCGTCGAGTGGGCGACGTAGGAGGTCCCCTCGGCCCGCGCGTTGAACGTCGTGTCCCAGTCGTGCTGCTTGAGCGGTGCGGCGAGCACGCTCTGGTACCGGTAGGAGTCGAAGAAGAGCTGTCCCCGCCCGTTCGTGAACTCCCGATCCTCGACCGCGACGTCCTTCTCGACCCGAGACATGTTCACGTACAGCGCGCCGCGCTGGTGGCCGAACCACGAGACCAGGAAGTTGTCCGGCGCGAGGCCGTACGACCAGGTGTACGACCCGTTCCGGTACGCGATGTCGGAGCCGGTGAGCCGGTGCTGGGGGAACTGCATCGAGGACTGGGCGTAGTTGTCGGCGACGCTCCGGGGGAGCACGCGCACGTTCCGCGTGGAGGTGTTCGGCAGGTTGTCGAGTTCGGTCGCGTCCTCCTGGAGCTGGTTGGCCATGTAGGAGTGGGCGTATACGCCGCCGGCGATCGGTCCGACGACGAGCCCGAGCACGACGAAGACCACCGCCG
>JBDGTC010000052.1:0-16783 GCA_042217215.1 Halobacteriaceae archaeon | reverse complement strand
GGAAGCGCCGCGGCGCGGCGTGTGCGTACCTCGCGGCGTGGCACCTCGACTTCCCCGCGTTCCTCGACCTGCGACGCAACACGGGCGACGAGCGCCGCCGGACGCCCGACATGAACACCGCCGCGTGGGTCCCGGACCTGTTCATGGAGCGCGTGGCGGCGGGCGAGGAGTGGACGCTGTTCAGCCCGAACGAGGTGCCCGAGCTCCACGAGACCTACGGGGAAGAGTTCGCCGGGGCCTACCGTGCGGCCGAGGAGCGCGCCGCGGCGGGGGAACTGCGCCAGCACGAGACCGTCGACGCCGCGGAGCTCTGGCGCACGATGCTCACACGGCTCTTCGAGACGGGCCACCCCTGGATCACGTTCAAGGACCCCTGCAACGTCCGCTCGCCCCAGGACCACGTGGGCACGGTCCACTCCTCGAACCTCTGCACGGAGATCACGCTGAACACGAGCGCCGAGGAGCACGCCGTCTGCAACCTCGGGTCCGTGAACCTCGCGACCCACGTCGACGACGGCGAACTCGACCGCGAGCGCCTGCGCGACACCGTCGAGACCGGGATGCGCATGCTCGACGACGTCGTCGACCTGTGCTTCTACCCCACCGACGAGGCCGAGCGCTCGAACATGCGCCACCGCCCGGTCGGCCTCGGGACGATGGGCTTCCACGACGCGCTCATGCGGGTCGGGGTGCCGATGGCGAGCGAGGCCGCCGTCGAGCGCGCGAACCGGTGGCAGGAGTTCGTCTCCTACCACGCCATCCGCACCTCGAGCGAGCTCGCCGCCGAGCGCGGCGCGTACGAGACCTACGAGGGGTCGAAGTGGGACCGCGGCCTGCTCCCCCAGGACACCGTCGACGAGCTCGAGGCCGAGCGCGGGCGGCCGGTCCCGACCGACCGCTCGGAGACCCTCGACTGGGAAGCCGTGCGCGAGCACGTCGCCGCCCACGGGATGCGGAACTCGAACACGATGGCGGTCGCTCCCACCGCGACCATCTCCACCATCAACGGCACGACGCCGTCCATCGAGCCGACGTACTCGAACCTCTACGCGAAGTCGAACATGTCCGGTGACTTCACCGTGATCAACGACCACCTCGTCGACGACCTCCGCGAGCGCGGGCTGTGGGACGAGGAGATGGTCGAGGCGCTGACCGCCGCCGACGGCTCGGTGCAGGACATCGACCGGGTGCCCGACGACCTCGCGGAGCTGTACCGCGGCGCGTTCGAGGTCGACCCTCGCCACCAGCTCCGGCTCACGGCCCACCGCGGCACCTGGATCGACCAGTCCGTCTCGCACAACGTCTTCTTCCCGACCACGGACGGCGACCTGCTCGACGAGGTCTACCGCACCGCGTGGGAGCTCGGACTCAAGACGACGTACTACCTCCGCACCCTCGGCGCGTCCCAGATAGAGAAGTCGACGCTGGACGTCTCCGAGTTCGACCGGCACCGCGACGACGGGCTGGCGACCGACGGGGGCCAGGTTCAGCCCAACGCGGACGAGGAGGGAGCGGAGGAGGCCGACGGCGCCAGCCGCTCGCCGACCGACCGCCTCTGCACCGTCGACGACCCGACCTGCGACGCCTGTCAGTGACCGATTCCAGCGACCGACAGCCGACCACGCTCACCGAGACGCCTCGACCGACACACCACACCGAGAACCACCATGGCAATCCTCGACACCGCAGCCGAGCACGACCCGAACAAGATACTGCCGATGGAGTACGACTGGGCCCGCGAGTACTACGAGGCGGGCGTCGCGAACAACTGGGTCCCCTCCGAGGTGCCGATGCAGGCCGACGTCACCCAGTGGCAGGGCGACGCGCTCTCCGAGGGAGAGCGACAGCTCGTCGAGTGGAACCTGGGCTTCTTCTCGACGGCGGAGTCCCTCACCGCGAACAACCTCGTCCTCGCGCTCTACGACCACGTCACCGCGCCGGAGTGCCGCCAGTACCTCCTGCGCCAGGCCTACGAGGAGGCCATCCACACGGACACGTTCATCTACTGCTGTGACACGCTGGGCTTCGAGCCGGAGTACCTCTACGGCATGTACGACCGCGTGCCCGCCATCGAGGCGAAAGACGAGTTCGTCGTGGACCTCACGCGGGCCATCGACCGCCCCGACTTCACCGTCGACGGCCCCGAGGACGTCCGCGAGCTGCTGCGTGACCTCGTCGGCTTCTACGTCGTGATGGAGGGCATCTTCTTCTACGCCGGGTTCGCGATGATGCTCGGCCTGAAGCGCCGCGAGAAGATGGTCGGCGTGGGCGAGCAGTTCGCGTATATCATGCGCGACGAGTCCCTCCACGTCGGCTTCGGCGTCGACCTGATCCAGACCATCCGCGCGGAGCACCCCGAGGCGTGGGACGACGACTTCGAAGAGGAGGTCCGCCGGCTGGTCCGGCGCGCGGTCGAGCTCGAGAGCCGGTACGCCCGGGAGGCCTGTCCCGGTGACATGCTCGGGATGGCCCCCGGACAGTTCGTGGACTACGTGGAGTTCGTGGCCGACCGCCGGCTCGGGCAGCTGGACCTCGAGCCGGCGTACGGCACCGAGAACCCCTTCCCGTGGATGACCGAGCAGGTCGACCTCAACACGGAGGCCAACTTCTTCGAGCGGACGGTCACCGAGTACCGGAACGGCGGCTCGCTGGAGTGGTGAGGCGGGCGGGTGGCCGAGCGGCGCGGGGCCGACCGGCGCGGGGCCGACCGTAGGGAGGCCCCGGAACGAGCGAACGGCGAGCGAAGCGAGCCGTGAGCAGGGAGGCCCCGGACCGAGCGAGCGGAGCGAGGTCTTCGACCTCGCAGGCAGCCGGCGCGGAGCGCCGGCGACGGTGAGCGAAGCGAGCAGCGAGGCCACCGAACGGCCGACCGGGAGGTCCCGAAGGGACCGACACGCGAGGCGCCGCCTCGTCCCGCGCGACGCGGCTCACTCCAGCGCCGGCAGCCCCGCCTCGATGGCCGCCCGCCGGTCCTCGAGCCACTCGGGCAGCACCAGTCGCTCGCCGAGGTGCTCGCGCTCCTCGTCGACGGTGTAGCCCGGGCCGTCGGTCGCGAACTCGAAGAGCACCCCGCCGGGCTCGCGGACGTAGATGGACTCGAACCACGTGCGGTCGATGACCTCGGAGGGGTGGAGCCCCTGCTCGTAGAGCACGTCGCGCCAGGACGCGTGCTCGGCCTGCGTCGTCCGGAACGCGACGTGGTGGACCGTGCCGGCGCCGGGCCGCCCGCGGCGCGCGTTCGGGTCCTCGCAGAGGTCCACGGCGTACCCGAGGTCGCCGTGGGTGGTGAAGCGCCGCCGGTCGCGGTCGGCGTCGGTCCGCTGGTAGCCCATCGCCCGGAGGAGGGCCGCGGTGCCGTCGGCGCTCGCGAGCGAGAGCGTCACGCCGAAGAACCCGCGGACGGTGCGGTCCGGCGGCACCGGCCCCTCGGCCGGCAGGCCCGCGGGGGCGTCCTCGCGGCCCACCAGTTCGAGCGGGAGGCCGTCCGGGTCCGCGAAGGACAGCACCGGGTCGCCGAAGCGCTCGGTGCGCTCGACGGCGTGGCCGCGGGCCTCGAGGCGGTCGGCCCAGTAGCCCACCGCGTCGGCGGGCACGAGGAAGGCGACCGCGGTGGCCTGACCCCTGCCAGGACGGCCCGGCGCGGCGTCGGGGTACGGGAAGACCGTCATGCTCGTCCCCGGACTCCCCTCGCGGTCGCCGTAGAAGAGGTGGTAGACCGAGACGTCGTCCTGGTTGACGCTTCGCTTCACGAGGCGGAGGCCGAGCGTCTCGGTGTAGAACGTGCGGTTCTCCGCCGGGTCGCTCCCCACGGCCGTCACGTGGTGGATGCCGGGCACGTCCTCGGGCATGGTGGCACGAAGGGGTCGCGGGCCCGTAACGCTGGGGCCCAACGGGGTGCGCTCGGTCGGGTCGGCCCGTCCGTCAGCCCCCGTCGACGGCCATCGACCGCGCGGAGTTGCCCACGACGAGGAGGCTGCTCGCGGCCATCGCACCCGCCGCGAGGAGCGGGTTGACGAGGCCGAGCGCGGCGAGGGGCACCGCGACCGCGTTGTAGACGAAGGCCCAGCCGAGGTTCTCCCGCACGCGCCGGCGAGCGGCCGCGGTCAGGGCGAACACCCCGGGGACGGCGTCGAGGTCGCCGCGGGTGACGACCACGTCCGCGGCGTCGACGGCGAGGCGGGTGCCGCTCTCGAGGGCGACGCCGACGTCGGCCGCGGCGAGCGCGGGCGCGTCGTTGCTCCCGTCACCGACCATCGCGACGCGCTCCGTCTCCCCGAGGCGCTCCACGACGGCCGCCTTCGCCTCCGGGGGGACGCCCCAGAACGCCTCGTCCACGCCCGGGTGGTCGGCGAAGGGGCGGGTCGCCGCCTCGCCGTCGCCGCTCAGGACGACGACGCGCCGGTCGTCCGCGAGGCGGTCGACGACGTCCCGCCACCCCTCCCGCGGCTCGTCGCCGGCGACGACGAGCCCGTGCGCGCGGCCGTCCCACCCGACCAGGGCGGGGAGGTCGCCCGCGTCCCGGGCCGCGGCCGCGCGGTCGGCGAGGTCGTCGGGGACGGTCCACCCCTCGGCGGCGAACAGGTCCGTGCTACCCACCGCGACGCGCGAGCCCTCGACGGTGCCGCTCACGCCGCGGCCGGGGTGGGTCTCGACGGCCTCGACGGCGAGGTCCGGGCCGTCGCCGGCGGCGTCCGGCGGTCCGTCGGCGGAGTCCCCGGGGAGCGGCGAGTCCGCCTCGGGGGCCGCGGGACGGCCACCGTCCGTCGCCGGCGACGTTGGGCTGCCGGCGCGCGCCGCGTCGTCGAGACGCTCCGCTCCCGCGGCGTCGACCACGGCGCGCGCGACGGGGTGGTCGGCGAAGCGCTCCAGTGCGGCGGCCCGCCGGAGGACGGTCGCCCGGTCCGGCGCGGCGTCCGGCGATCCCCCGGCCACGGTCCCGTCAGCGACCACGACGTCCCGGACCGCCATCGCCCCGGTCGTGAGCGTCCCGGTCTTGTCGAGGGCGACGACGTCGACGTCCGGGGCGCGCTCGAACACGGTGCCGTCGGCGACGACGATGCCGCGCTCCAGGGCCTCCCGCGTCCCCGCCGCGACGGCGAGCGGCGTCGCGAGGCCGAGCGCGCACGGACACGAGACCACGAGGACGGCGAGCGCGGTGATGAGCGCGGCGGACGGCGTCGCGCCGAGGCCGACGTGGACCAGGCCGGCCGCGAGCGCGAGCGCGACGACCGCCGGGACGAACACGGCCGCGAGGCGGTCGGCGAGACGCTGGACGCCCGGGCGGGTTGCCTGGGCGGCCCACAGCGCCGAGACGAGGCGGTCGAGCGTGCTCTCGCCGCCGTCGACGGCGACGACGAGGCCGCCGGCGGTCACCCGCGCGCCGCCGACGACCTCCTCGCCGGCCTCGCGCCGGACCGGGGTGGCCTCGCCGGTCAACAGCGAGCGGTCGACCGCGCCCGAGCCCTCCACCACCGTGCCGTCGACCGGGACGCGCTCGTCGGGCCCGACGACCACCTCGTCGCCGGGCGCGAGGTCCCCGACGGGGGTGGTGGTGACCTCGCCGTCCGGGCCGCGGCGGCGCGCCTCCTCGACGCGCTCCGCGGTGAGGTCGGCCAGGTGTCCGGCGGCGCGCTCGCGCACGCGCGACTCGTAGCGGTTCCCGAGCGTGACGACGAGGACGACGGCGACGCTGACGTCGACGTAGATCTCGGTCCCGCCGGTGAGGAGCACGAGCGTGGAGTACGCGAAGGCGGTCGTCGCCGCGAGCGCGACGAGCAGATCCATGTTGGGCCGCCGGGCGCGGAGGCTCACCACCGCACCCCGCAGGATGGGGAAGCCGGTGTACCCGAGCACGACGCCGCCGAACGCCCAGACGTTCCAGAGGAGGTAGGCCCCGTCGGCCCCGGAGAGCGAGAACAGCCGTGCCGAGGCCGGGAGGCCGAGGTACGCGGGGTAGAGGAAGAGGACGTACCACAGCATGACCATCATCCCGAAGAACCCGCCCACGAGCAGTCGGCCGGTGTCGTCGGCCGCGGCGCCCGTCGTCGGGCGCGTCGGGGCCGTGTCGGTGGCGCCGTCGGTGGGACCGGCCTCGGCCGTCCCGGCGTCGTCCGCCTCCGCGGGGCCGGCCGCCGACGCCAGCCGCGCGCGGTAGCCGTGACCGCTCACCGCCGCGGGGAGGTCGGCGGGGTCGCAGGCGTCGGGGTCGTAGACGACCTGGAGGAGTCCCGTCGCGTAGCTGGCGGCCGCGGCGGTCACGCCCTCGCGGGCGGTCGCGCGGTCCTCGAGGAACAGCTCGCAGGTCGCGCAGTGCATCCCCTCGACGGCGAGGTAGGCGGTCTCGCCGTCGGCGGCGTCGGGGTCGCGGCCGGTGTCGAGCGCGCCGCCGGCCGCGCCTGCACCGGCGGTGCTCGCGTCGGCGGGGTCGACCGTCGCCGGGGCCGCCTCGGGGCCGAGCGAGCGCGCCACCTCGAGACAGCCCCGACAGCAGAAGGCACCCTCGACGGCGGGATCGGAGACCGGCGGGTCGGGGGTCGGGAGCGAGCAGAGCGCACACTCCCCCGCCGCGTCGCTCATGTGTCCGGCGGAGAGGGCACCGGGGCGGTGCGGTGACGGGAGCGGGACCGGCCCATCAGGCGTGGTCGGTCGCCGGCGCCTCCGGGGGCGAGAAGGCGAGGTACAGCGTGGCGGCGACGACGCAGACGCTGACCAGAGACAGGGCCACGATCGGGGTGCCGCGGGTGAGCCCGTAGATGCCGCCGGTGACCAGCGCGAGCAGCGCGAGGGCGGGTGCGACGTGCCTGACGGACACCATCTTTCGGGAAAGTACGGTGCAGCCCCACATAACGCTGGTGCCGATTATCGCCGGTCGGGAACCGCCGCCCCGCTCTTTCGAGTCCACGTCGCGGTGCCGACATGGACCAGGCCGGAGACCGCCGGGCGGGCACGTGGTTTTTTGCCGCCGCCCGGAGTCGGGTCGACCCAGAGGTGGTGTCATGACAGCCGGAGACCAGCGCAGACTCACGCGACGCGCACTCCTCGGCGCCGGCGGTGCCGCGGCGCTCGGAAGCGGGGGCGCGGCCGCCCAGGCGGGCGGCGACGGCGGTACCGCCAGCACCCCGCCGCGACCCGACTTCGGGTCGTGGCTGATGCACGAGGGCGCGCCCGTCGACGGCGGGTTCGTCGACGCGCGCGGGCAGTCCTCGGTCACCGTCGAGGTGGGCGCCCAGGGCAACGGTGGGACGTTCGCCTTCTCCCCGGCGAGCCTCTGGATCGACCCGGGGACGACGGTGACGTTCGAGTGGGTCTCGAACACCCACAACGTCATGGTCGAGTCCCAGCCGGGCGGCGCGGGGTGGCAGGGCCACTCGACCATCGAGAACACGGGGTTCTCCTTTTCCACGACGTTCGAGACCTCGGGAATGTTCGAGTACTACTGCGAGCCACACCGCCCGCTGGGCATGAAGGGCGGCATCGCCGTCGGCGACGACGTGCCGACGTACACGCCGACGCCGGCCGGGGCGGGCGGCGGGGGCGGGTTCACGCTCCCCGGCGGGTCGCTCGGGCAGGCCTTCCTCGCCCTGTTCTGGGCCGCCGTCGGCGCGGGTGCGCTGGTCGCGCTCGGCGGCGAGGCGGTCAGGGCGCGCCGCTAGCGGAAGGCGGCCGAACCGGCCGAGCCGGGGCCGGCGGTCGAAGCCCCGTCGGCGGAGCCGGTCGAGACCATCGGGCACGACGAGTACGACCCGTGGGGCACGGTGCTCCTCGTCGCCGGGTACTTCGTCGTGCTCGTGGTGCTGTGGGTGTTCGTCTACTTCGTCGAGTTCCTGAACAACGGGCCGACGGTGATGGGGTGACCATGGAGATTCACAGATTCGAGAAGGTGTGGCTGGTGGTGAGTCTCGCGCTGATCGTCGGGTTCATCGCGACCATCGTCTACGGCGCGGTGGGCGTCGGCGTGACGATGATCGACGACGGCGGCGGCCAGGTCGACCCCGACGACCTCGGCGAGACGAAGTTCGCCGAGCCCGGCGTGCGGCAGGTCGGCGAGAACCGGTACGCGGTGTACGTCGTCGCCTTCCAGTTCGGGTTCGCACCCGGCTCGGCCGAGGCGATCACGGTCCCCGCCGACGCGAACGTCACGTTCTACGTGACGAGCCGCGACGTCGTCCACGGGTTCTACCTCGAGGGGACGAACGTCAACTCGATGGTGATCCCGGGGCAGGTCGCGGAGATTCCGACCCGCTTCGAGGAGCCCGGGACCTACGGAATCATCTGTCACGAGTACTGCGGCGCGGGGCACCACTCGATGGCCGGGACCGTCGAGGTGGTCCCGGCGTCCGAGTACAACGCCAGCGCCCACGTCGTCGGGGGTGAGAACTGATGGCCCACGCGAACGAGTCCGGTACGACCGTCGAGTCCGGTGACGGAGCGACCGCCGAGGGCGAGGCAGCCGCGCCCGCCGACGTCGCGACCGACGCCGAGGGCCGGCTGGCGTTCGTCGAACGCTACCCCGACGACGCGCGCGTGGTGCGGTGGTGCTTCGCCGTCGCCATCGCCGCGCTCGGCGTCGGCGGGCTGTTCGGCCTCGTCCAGGCGCTCCACCGCACCGGCGTCTTCCGCGGGGTCGTCTCGTCGACGGACTACTACACCATCCTCACCGCCCACGGCGTGCTGCTCGCGCTGGTGTTCACGACCTTCTTCATCGCGGGGCTGTTCACGTGGGCCACCTCGCGGAGCTTCGAGCGGTCGGTGTACCGCGGCCGGTTCTCGCTCCTCTGGTTCGGGACGATGCTCCTCGGGACGCTCCTGGCGGTCGTCGCCATCATGGGCGGCGTGATCGACGCCATCCCGATGAGCGCCGACGTGCTGTTCACCTTCTACGCCCCGATGAAGGCCCACCCGGCGTTCTACGTCGGCGCGGCGCTGCTCATAATCGGGTCGTGGCTCGCGGGCGCGAACTACTTCCTGACCTACCGCGAGTGGCGCGCCGACAACCCGGACGAGCGCATCCCGCTCCAGGCGTTCATGGTCCTCACGACGATGCTGATGTGGTACGTCGCCACCATCGGCGTCGCCGTCGAGGTCGTGTTCTTCCTCATCCCGTGGTCGCTCGGCCTGATCGCGGAGGTCGACCCGCTGCTCACGCGCACGCTGTTCTGGTACTTCGGCCACCCGGTGGTGTACTTCTGGCTGCTGCCGGCGTACCTGCTGTGGTACACCCTGCTCCCGAAGCTGGCCGGCGGTCGGCTGTTCAGCGACGGACTCGCGCGCGTGGTCTTTGTCCTCTTCCTCATCCTCTCGACGCCGACCGGGTTCCACCACCAGTACGTGGACCCCGGCATCCCGGAGGGCTTCAAGTTCGTCGCGATGACGAACACGATGTTCCTGCTGTTGCCGTCGCTGCTGACGGCGTTCACCGTCGTCGCGAGCATCGAGCACGGCGCGCGGCAGTCCGGCGGCACCGGTCGCCTCGGGTGGCTCCGCTCGCTGCCGTGGGACGACCCCGCGTTCTCCGGGATGGCCTTCGCGGGCATCATGTTCGCCGCGGCGGGCTTCTCGGGGATGGTCAACGCGGGGATGAACCTCAACTACCTCATCCACAACACCCTGTGGGTGCCCGGTCACTTCCACCTCACCGTGGGCACGGCGTTCGCGCTCACGGCGATGGCGGCGACGTTCTGGCTCCTCCCGCAGGTCACGGGGTGTCGCCTTCGCTGGCGCCCGCTCGCGGTGCTCCAACCCTACGTGTGGTTCACCGGCATGGCGCTGATGTCGAACGCGATGCACCGCGCGGGCCTGCTCGGGGTCCCCCGCCGCACCGCCGAGCCGCAGTACCCGAACACCGAGGGCGTGGAGTTCGCCGGTGCGGTGGGCGGCATCGGCGAGATTCGGCTCCAGATCGCGGCCGGGGGCGTCATCCTCTTCGTCGCGCTCGCGATGTTCCTGGCGGTCGTCGCGCGCACCTGGGTCGGCCGCGCCGGCGGACAGCTCGCCGTCAACGGAGAGATCCCGGACGCGCTCACGGACCCGGCGGACAGCCCGCGCGTGCTGGACAACCTCCGGCTCTGGACGGGCGTGGCCCTCCTGCTCGTGATCCTGGCCTACGTGGTCCCGATCGCGAGCATGCTCGCCGACGGCGTCGCGGTGCCCGGGAGCGCGCCGATCCCGATGTGGCTGTAGGCGGGGTCGGCCCGGAGGAGCGCTGGGGCGAAAATTCGGTTCCGCCCGATGCGGAGGTACTACCCGCCGACGGCGTTCGCCGCGAGTTCGAGGAGGTCGATGCCGATGACGAACACCATGATGGCCACGATGACCAGCAGTGCCACCTTGACGTACCACGGGAGCCCACCGTGGCCGTCGTCCACCACGTTCCGTTCCATGCGTGCGCGAGGGGTGGTGCCAGGATAAACCCGGTCCCGAATACCAGCGGGTGAGAACGGGGGCGCGAGCCCGAGGACGAGTGCAGACCGGGAGAGTCGACCCGGACCCGGGAGGTCCGAGGCGAACTGCGGTTAGGTCCGGGGTTTCCTGTGGGAGCGTTCCACATCGGCTATGGCGACCCAGATCGCTCCACGGGCCGACTGGAACGACATCTACGTCGACGGGGAGTGGCGACCCGGCGAGAGCGGCGAGACACTCGACGTCGAGGACCCCTCGACGCGGGAGCGATTCGCCGTCGTGCCGGCCGGCACCCGGGCGGACGTCGACGCCGCGTACGAGGCGGCCGCGTCGGCCCAGCCGGCGTGGGGTGCCACGGGGCCAGCCGAACGAGAGCGCGTGACGCGCGCCGTGGAGCGAGCGCTCCGGGACCGTCGCGAGGAAATCGTCGAGGTGCTGCGGACGGAGGCGGGCGGGACGACCGCGATGGGCGAGACGTCCGTGCACCTCGCCGCCGACCAGCTCGGCGGGGCTGCGACGATGCCGCGGCGCACGTCCGGGCGACACGCCGACTCGAACGTCGCGGGGAAAGAGCACGTCGTCCGCCGCGAGCCGGCGGGCGTCGTCACCGTCATCTCGCCGTGGAACTTCCCGCTGAACCTCTCGATGCGGGCTGTCGCACCCGCCATCGCTGCCGGAAACAGCGTCGTGCTCAAGCCCGCGACGAACACCCCCGTCGCCGGTGGCCTGTTCCTCGCTGCGCTCTACGACGAGGCCGGACTGCCCGACGGTGTGCTCAACGTCGTGACCGGCCGGGGCTCCGCCATCGGCGACGCCGTCGCCGGACACGCAGAGAGCGACGTCGTCGCGTTCACCGGGTCGACGGCCGTGGGCCGCGGCGTCGGCGCGACGGCGGGCGAGAACCTCGCGGCGACCGCCCTGGAACTCGGCGGCAACAACGGCCACGTCGTCACCGCCGAGGCGGACGTCGGGCGCGCGGTCGACGCGGCGGTCTTCGGCTCCTTCGTCCACCAGGGACAGGTCTGCATCTCCATCAACCGCCACATCGTCCACGAGGACGGCTACGACGAGTACGTCGAGACCCTGGTCGAGCGCGCGGCGTCGCTCCCCGTCGGGAGCGCACACGAACCGGACACCGTCGTCGGACCGATAATCGACGCCGACCAGCGCGACCAGATACTGTCGTACGTCCGCGCCACGGTCGACGCCGGCGCGACCCTCGAGACGGGTGGAGAGACGGTCCCCGTCGATGGCGTCGGGGACTCGCTCGTCGTGGCGCCGACCGTGCTCTCCGACGTGACGAACGACATGCCCACCGCGGCCAACGAGCACTTCGGTCCCGTCGCGGCGGTCATCCCGTTCTCGGACGTCGACGAGGCCGTCGCCATCCACGACGACACCCCGTACGGCCTCTCGGGGCCCGTCCACGCCGGCGACGTCGGCACCGGGATGGCCATCGCGGAGCGACTCGACACCGGGATGGTCCACGTCGGCGACCAGCCCATCAACGACGAGGCCCACGTCCCGTTCAGCGGCCGGAAGGCCTCGGGCGTCGGGGGGTACAACACCGACGAGATTCTCGACACCGTGACGGAGACGAAGTGGATATCGCTCCAGCACCGCCCCCGCGAGTTCCCGTTCTGAAGCGCGGAGACGGGCTCCTCGTGCGGGGCCGTTCGCTGGACCGGCCAGGTGTCCCCGCGGGACTCGCCGTCAACGGAGCTTCGCCGTCGAAGGAGTTTTTACATCGGCGAGAGGAGGTCGTGCCATGGGTCCCCAGGACACGTCGCCGGGCGACCCGCTCGACGTGTTCGCCGAGGCCGGGCCCCCGGCCGCTGACGACGAGCGAGGTCGCCGACGCCCTGGGCTGTGCGCGACGCACGGCGTACGACAAACTCGAGTCGCGCGTGGAGGCGGGCGACCTCGAGACCGAGAAGGTCGGTGCCCGGGGTCGGGTCTGGTGGCGCCCGGCGCCGGAGCGCGGGTCCGACCGGTCGAACCCCGATGGGCCCCTGGAACACGCCCAGTTCGAGGAGCTGGTGTCGGCGGTGACCGATTACGCCATCTTCGTCCTCGACCCCGACGGCCACGTCCGGACGTGGAACGACGGCGCCGAGCAGATCAAGGGCTACGACGCGGCCGAGATCGTCGGCGAGCACTTCTCCCGGTTCTACGTCCCCGAGGACCGGGAGGCTGGTCGGCCGGAGCGGAACCTCCGGGCCGCCGCCATCGAGGGCCGCATCGAGGACGAAGGGTGGCGGCTCCGGGCCGACGGCTCGCGCTTCTGGGCGAACGTCACCATCACCGCGCTCGCGGACGACGCCGGCGAGCTCCGGGGGTTCGTGAAGGTCACCCGCGACATGACCGAGCGACACGAGTACGAGGAGCGCATCCGCACCCAGCGCGACGAACTCGACGACCTCGCGCGCATCAACGCCGTCATCCGGGAGATCGACCAGGCGATGGTCGCCGCCACGAGCCGCGAGGAGGTCGAGGCCGCGGTCTGTGACCGCCTCGGCGCCGCGGGGTTGTACGCCGGCGCCTGGATCGCGGAGTACGCCGCGGACCACGAGACGGCGTCGGTGCGGGAGTCGGCCGGCCTCGACGACGAGACGCGCGACGCGCTCGCGCGCGGCGATCCCGGAGACGGAGCGGTCCTCGGGGCACGCGCGCTCCGGAACCGGACCGTCGAGACCGCGACGGTGGGAGAGTCCGCCGACGCGACGGCGGGCGACGCGACGGAGGGCCCAGCCAGGGACGCGGCGGGGAGCGAGCCGCGGCCGCTGATCGACCCCACCGGCGGCGACGGTGCCGCAGCCGCCGCCGTCCCGCTGGTGTTCGACGACGTCGAGTACGGCGTCCTCACGGTGGTCAGGGACGGCCCGACGGCGTTCGACGAGCGGGAGCGCAGCGTCCTCGCGGAGCTGGGCGAGACCGCGAGCCACGCCATCGCCGCGCTGCGGAGCCGCGAGCGCGAGCGAACGCTCACCGTGCTCCAGGAGTCGACCCGGGAGTTGCTCCAGGCGACCACCGCCGTGGAGATCGGCGACGTCATCGTCGAGACGCTGACCGCGGACCTCGGCCTGGACGACGCGGTGGTGTACCGCTTCGACACGGAGGACAACGCACTCACCCCCGCGAGCGTCGCGACCGGCGCCGGTGCGGCGGCCGTCCAGCCCACCGTCCTCGACCCCGGCGCGGACTCGCCGGTCCTCGAGAGCTTCATGGACGGGGAGACGCTCGTCGCCGGGCCGGCCGAGCGGAACGGCGTCAGTCGGCACACCGTCATCGTCCCGGTCGGTGACCACGGCGTGCTCGCCGTCGGCGCCGAGGACGAGCGGCACCTCGACCGGAAGACCCGGAACGTGATCGAACTCGTCGCCGCGACGGCGGAGGCGGCCTTCGACCGCGTGGAGAGCCAGGCCACGTTGCGGGAGCGCGAGGAGCTGCTCCAGGAGCAGAACCAGCGCCTCCAGCGCGTGAACCAGATAAACACCGTCATCCGCGAGGTGGACCAGGGGCTCGTCGAGGCGACGACGCGCGAGGAGGTCGAGCGCGTGGTCTGCGAGCGCCTCGCCGAGAGCGACCGGGCCCGCATCTTCGCCGTGGCGGAGTCGGCCGACGGATCGACGCTACGGGACGTCCTCGGCCGGTCGGTCGTGGTGGAGTCCGCGCGCGTCCTGGCATCCCGCGACGGCGGCCACCTCCTCGAGGCGGAGGTGTCGGGCGCGACGCTCGCGCTCGACCTCCTCGAGGAGACGGTCGCGGTCAGGTCGCTCGTGGCCACGCCGTCGTCGGTGTCGCTCTCGGTGGAGGTGCCGGCCCGCTCGGACGTCCGGGGGTTCATCGAGCGGTTCCGGGCGGAGTACGACGCTGCGGAGTTCGTCGCGCGCCGGGAGCGCGAGCGACCCGTCCAGACCAGGGCGGGGCTGTTCGCGCGACTCGAGGAGGAGCTCACGGACCGGCAGTTCGAGGTGCTCCAGACCGCGTACTACAGCGGCTACTTCGACAGTCCGCGGGAGAGCACCGGCGGCGACGTGGCCGACCTGCTCGGGGTCTCCCAGCCCACCGTGACCGAACAGTTGCGCGCCGCCCAGCGCAAGCTCCTCGACGTCCTCCTCGACGAGCGCGTCGGCAGACCCGCCTAGATTGATAGCCACCCGGGTCGGCCCGAGTTATCCATTGAGCCACATGGTCTTTGCGGGAGCCGTTTGATTCACTCTCATATGACGACGACGGTCGAACCGACGACGCAGGCAGAGCTTCAGGCCGCCATCGGCCACCTGCTCCGCGAGGCGGACCGGAACGACGTGGACGTCGTGGGCGAGTACGGGCTGTCGACCGACGACCGCGAGTGGCGCGTCGACGTGGCCCACCTGCCGGCGCGCGTCGAGCGACAGGACTGAGCTTCTGCGCTGGCCCGTCAGCGGGGTCCGGACCCGCGGGTGGCCTCGGACCCCACCCGCCGACCGCGGTCTTCACGACGGTCGCCGGGCGGGTCGTCAGCCGCAGGACGCGGTCGGTCACGCTCCCCAGGAGCGTCCGGGACGCCGCCGGACGCCGCTTCGTGCCGAGGACGAGGGCGTCGACGTCGCTCTCGTCGGCGTAGTCCACGACGACGGTCGCCGGGTCGCCGTGTCGCATCTCGTCGACGACCTGCACCCCGGCGTCTGCCGCCCGCTCGCGGACGGCCGCAAGGGTCTCCGCGCCGCGCTCCTCGAGGCCGTGCTGGGGTCCCTCGGCCTCGTCGACGTACTCGTCGCCGCTGCACGCGGTCACGACGGCCTCGTCGACCACGTGGAGCACGGCGTCGTGGGCCGCCGCGAGGTCGACGGCGTGTCGCTCGGCCTCGTCGGACGACGGTCCCGTACGTCGCGAGCAGAATCCGGTCGTCCATCCGCCCGGTGCGTTCGGGGGAGCGGCCACTAACGGCGACCGCCCGTTCCCGCGCCGCGGGCGTCGACGGCCGTGGCGCAGTGGCGGCGCTCTCTGAGACTCCGCCTCGCGGCGTCGGTCCACGGGGTGCCAGCGCGGGACGGTCCCACCGTGCCCGACCCGCTTTGGAATACAAACCTCGGAGGGCGCTCAGCCACGTATTTTGAGCGGAAAGGTGCCTAAGGGAGGAGGACGTCTAGGGAGATACCATGACCAGTCGCAGCACCCACCTGGACGTCACGGGGATGTCCTGTGCCAACTGCTCGGCGACGATACAGGACGCTCTCGAGTCCCTGTACGGGGTGTCGGCGGCGAGTGCGAACTACGCCACCGACGAGGCCTCGGTCACCTACGACCCCGGGGAGGTGTCGCTCCGGGAACTCTTCGACGCGGTCGAGGAGGCGGGGTACGGCGCGGTCTCGGAGACAGTCACCGTCGCCATCTCCGACATGACGTGTGCGAACTGCGCGGCGACGAACGAGGCCGCCCTCGAGGACACGCCCGGGGTCCTCGACGCCGAGGTCAACTACGCGACGGACGAGGCACAGGTCACGTACAACCCGGCGGCGGTCGACCTGGGCGACCTCTACGCGGCCATCGAGGACGCCGGCTACTCGCCCGTCCGTGAGGAGGGGGCTGCCGGCAGTGCAGACGGCGACCACAGTGGCGACGCCCGGGAGGCGGCCCGGGAGGCGGAGATTCGTCGCCAGCGCCGGCTGACGCTGTTCGGCGCCGTGCTGTCCCTGCCCCTGCTCGTCTTCATGGCCGACCACCTGCTGGACCTCGGCCTCCTCGGCGAGTCGGTCCTCGGCCTCCCGTCCGGGTGGGTCATGTTCGCGCTGGCGACGCCCGTCCAGGCGGTGCTCGGCCGGCCGTTCTACGTGAACTCCTACACGGCGCTCGTCAGGAACCGCCGCGCCAACATGGACGTGCTCATCGCGCTGGGGTCGACCACGGCGTACGGCTACTCCGTGGCGGTCCTGCTCGGGGCCATCGCCGGCAGCCTGTACTTCGACACGGCGGCGCTCATCCTCGTGTTCATCACGCTCGGCAACTACCTCGAGGCGCGCTCGAAGGGCCAGGCCGGCGAGGCGCTCCGCACACTGCTGGAGATGGAGGCCGACACCGCCACCGTCGTCGAGGCGGACGGGAGCGAGCGAGCGGTGCCCCTCGAGGACGTCGGCGTCGGCGACCGGCTGAAGGTGCGCCCGGGAGAGAAGATTCCGACCGACGGCGTGGTCGTCGATGGGGAGTCGGCGGTCGACGAGTCGATGGTCACCGGGGAGTCGGTCCCCGTCGAGAAGAGCGAGGGCGACGAGGTGGTCGGGTCGACCATCAACGAGAACGGCGTGCTCGTCGTCGAGGCGACGAAGGTCGGGAGCGACACCGCGCTCCAGCAGATTGTCCAGACGGTGAAGGAGGCCCAGTCCCGCCAGCCCGACATCCAGAA
>JBDGTC010000066.1:0-17137 GCA_042217215.1 Halobacteriaceae archaeon | reverse complement strand
TCGAGGCCCGCCCCGCCGCGCTCAGACTGGTGTTCGCCGCGTGTCGCCTCGGCGCCGTCGCCGCGCCCCTCGACCCCCGTCGGCCGGCGTCGGACCTCGCGCGGGCCGGGGAACGCGCCGACCTCGACCGCCTCGTGTGCTCGGCGGCGACGGCCGCGGACGCGCTCGCCGTGGCCGACTCGTCCGCGGGGGAGCCGGGGCTCGCGTGCGTCGACGGGCCGTCCGGCGACGTCCGGGGGCTCCCCGATGCCGGGCCGTTCGAGGCCGCCGGGCGTCGCCCGGAGGAGACTCAGCTCCTGCTGTTCACCTCCGGGACGACCGGGCGGCCGAAGCTCGTCCCGCTCACCGCGGGGAACCTGCGAGCGAGCGCCGAGGCGTCGGCGTACCGGCTCGGCGTCGCGCCCCGCGACCGGTGGTACTCGCCGCTCCCCACGTGTCACGTCGGGGGTCTCGCGCCGGCGCTCCGCTCGACGTGCTACGGGTCGACGACGGTCCTGGCTCGGGGGTTCGACGCCGCCGGCGCGCTCGCGGACCTCGCGACCCACGACTGCACGGCGGTCTCGCTCGTGCCCACGATGCTCCGGCGACTCCTCGAGGCCGACCTCCCCGACGCCGCGGGGGGAGCGGTCCCGGCGGCCGACTCCCCCGCTGAGCTCCTCGCCGACCTGCGATTCGTCCTGCTCGGCGGCGCGCCCGCACCCGCCGCGCTCGTGGAGCGTGCGAGCGACGCCGGCGTGGCCGTCTGCCCGACGTACGGGCTCACCGAGGCCGCGAGCCAGGTCGCGACCGTCCCGCCCGGCGAGGCCGGGGCCGACCCGGCGGCGGTCGGCCCGCCGCTGTTCGACACGGACGTCACCCTCGTCGACGATAGCGGCGACCCCGTGCCTCCCGGAGAGACCGGCGAGATCGTCGTCGACGGGCCGACAGTGACGCCGGGGTACCTCGGGAACGGCGGGCCGCCGGTGGGGCCGAACGGGGCCGACGCACGGGGCGACCACGGCCTGCACACCGGCGACGTCGGCCGGTTCGTGGACGGTCGCCTGCGCGTGCTCGGCCGCCTGACCGACCGCATCGTCACCGGCGGCGAGAACGTCGACCCCGCGGCGGTGCGCGCGGCGCTGCGGAGCCACCCGGACGTCGCCGACGCCGCGGTGGTCGGCCTCCCCGACCCGGAGTGGGGCGAGCGCGTGGCAGCGCTGGTGGTGCCCGCGGATGGCGGGCGGTCACTGGACCGCGACGCGCTCCGCGCCCACTGTCGGGGCCGAGTGCCGGACTACGCCCTCCCGCGGACCGTCGCACTCGCGGACGAGCTCCCCCGGACGGCGTCGGGGACCGTCGACCGCGACCGCGTGCGGGACCTGCTCGCCGACGCCGGCGGGGCCGGCCCCTGACGGTCCACGTGGCCGTTCGCCCCGGCGGTGGCGGTGACCGCCGCCATCGCGGCCGCGACACCTATTGTGACCCCGGGCCTGGGCTCCACCGTGTGCACGCTCGTCCTCGCCTGGCAGGCGCTCGCCGACGCACCGGTCGCCGCGGCGGCGACCCGCGACGAGGCCCACGACCGCCCGTCGCGTCCGCCGGCCGTCGACGAGGTCGCGGGGACCAGCGTCCTCGCGCCTCGCGACGAGCGCGCCGGCGGGACGTGGCTCGGGGTGAACGAGCACGGGGTCTTCGTCGCGCTCGCCAACCGCTGGACCGGGCGGGACCTGACGGCCGACCGCTCGCGCGGGCTCCTCGTCGACGACGCGCTCACCGCCGGCTCGGCCGACGCGGCCGCGGAGCTGGTCGCGGAGGCCGTCGCGGACACGGCCTACGACGGGTTCTGGCTCGTCGCCGCGGACGCCGAAAACGCGTGGCTCCTCGGGTGGGACGGCGGCCTCGACCGGCGCGGGCTGGAGCCCGGCGTCCACGTCGTCGTGAACGTCGGTGCCGACGGGGCCTTCGACGTCCCGCCGGGCCGCCGGGCGGCCGGTGAGCGCCAGGCGCGCGGCGCGCAGCGGGCCCGCGAGCGCCTCCGGGTGAGGGACGGCGAGACCGCCGCGTCGTGGCGCGAGCGCGCCCGCGCAGCCCTCGCGGACCACGACCTCGGCCTCTGCGTCCACGGCGACGGCTACGGCACCCGCTCGGCCACGCTCGTGACCGTCGGCGCCGACGGCACGGTGGCGATGGCCCACGGGGAGGGGCCGCCCTGCACCGCGCCGGTGCGAGCCGTCGAAGCCAGCATTTAAGCGACGCGGGGCCGGAGGGCGCGTATGGCCGAAGAGGCGGACCTCTCCGAGGACGAGCGGCGGGCCCTCGAGCTCGTCCGGGAGGAGAACGGCATCTACCAGAGCGAGTTCTGGAAGGCCCTCGACGTGAGCTCGCGGAAGGGGAGCCGGCTCGCGACGTCACTCGAGGAGGCGGGGCTCGTGCAGCGCGAGGACACGGTCTACCAGGGGAACACGACCTACTACATCCGGCCGGTCGTCGCCGACCGCGACATCGACTTCTCGCTTCTGATGGCCGGCGACATGCTGTCGCCGTTCGTGGGCGAGGAGGACGTCGACCCACAGAGCGACGCCTTCTCGCAGTGGATCATGAGCCTGGCGTACGAGGAATGAGCCGCGACGACCGCGACCGGTGACCGCGGACTCGCTGGCGGCACGCACGCGCGAGGCCGCCCGCGCCCACCCGTTCCTCGTCGCCACGCTCCGCGCAGGCGCGTGCAACTACGCCGCGGCCGCCCGCTTCCTCGACGTCGACGGCGACCCGGAGGCGGTCGCCACCGCGCTCCGGCGCTACGCCGACGAGCTCCCGGCGTACGCCGTGCGCGAGGGCGACCCCCGGGTGACGATGGAGAGCGGGCTGGGTGCCGTCGACCTCGACGGGTCGGTCCCCGACGGGACGGCGGACGGTGACGCCCCGCCACCGCTCCTCTGTGTCGGCGGCACCGGGTTCGTCCCCGACGCGGGGACGCTGACCGGACTGCTCGCGACCGGCGACGTCGACCCGCGCGCGCTCGCGTGGGCCGTCGAGCGCCTGGACGCCGCCGAGGTCGAGGTGGCGGCAGCCGGCGTCGCCGGCGACGCCCTCCTCGTCGTCGTGGAGCGCCGCGCGGCACCGCGCGCGCTCCGGGCGCTCGAGGACGCGCTGGCGGCCGTTCCCACCGGACTGGCCGACTGATCGAGGCGCCCGTCGCGTCGGCGCTCGCGGGCCGGCGGACCACCGCCCACGACGTGCGGACCGAGTCTCCGGCGTTTAAGATGGGGGCTGCCCTACGCCGCCCCAATGGCGCTGACCGTCACGAACACGCTGTCCGGCGAGCGCGAGCCCTTCGAGCCCGCCGGCGACGAGGTCACCCTCTACGTCTGCGGTCTCACGACGTCGGACCCGCCACACGTGGGCCACGCGCGCACGTGGGTCCACGCCGACGTCATGCACCGGTGGCTCGCCCACCGCGGCCACGAGGTCAGGCACGTCGAGAACTTCACCGACGTCAACGAGAAGATCGTGGCACGGGTGGGCGAGGACGGCGACAGCGAGGCCGACGTCGCGCGCTCCTACGTCGCGGAGATCGTCGACGTCATGCGCGGGTTGAACCTCCGGCGTGCGACGGTCTACCCCCGCGTGACCGAGCACGTCCCGGAGATCATCGACCTCGTGGAGACCCTGCTCGAGCGGGGCTACGCCTACGCGGAGGGCGGGTCGGTCTACTTCGACGTCACCGCCTTCGAGGAGTACGGGAAGCTCTCGAACCAGCGCGTCGCGGACCTCGAGGCCCAGGGCGAGGACCGCGCCGAGAAGCGGCACCCGGCGGACTTCGCGCTCTGGAAGGCCGACGGCGTGGCCTCCGAGGAGATCGAAGAGCACCGCCACGACGAGGCCGCCCCCGCCGCGGAGGCCGCGCCGACCGCCCAGACCTGGGACTCGCCCTGGGGCGAGGGCCGGCCCGGGTGGCACGTCGAGTGCTCCGCGATGGCGACGACCCACCTCGACGATACCTTCGACATCCACGTCGCGGGCCAGGACCTCGTCTTCCCGCACAACGAGAACGAGATCGCCCAGAGCGAGGCCGCCACCGGCCAGCAGTTCGCACGGTACTGGCTCCACGTCGGCCTGCTCGAGACCGGCGGCGAGAAGATGTCCTCGAGCCTCGGGAACTTCCTCACGGTGCGCGAGGCGCTCGCGGAGTACGGCCCGAACGCCCTCCGCGCCTTCCTCTGCTCCGCGCAGTACCGCCAGCGCCAGACGTACACCGCCGAGACGCTGGCGGAGGGCGTCGAGCGCGCCGAGCGCTTAGAGCGTGCCCACGACCGCGCGGTCGACGCCCTCGACTCTCCGGACGCCGCGACCACGGCCGACGACGACGCCCTCCGGACCGCCGTCACCGAGGCCCGCGAGGAGTTCACCGCCGCGATGGACGACGACTTCAACACGCGGGCCGCACTCGCGGCGCTCCTCGAACTCGCCGGCGCGCTCAACCGCCACGTCGACGGCGGCGCGCCCTTCGACTACGTCGGCCTGCGCGAGGCCGTCGAGGCCCTCGAGGAGCTGGGCGGTGACGTGCTCGGACTGCACTTCGGCGGGGCCGCGAGCGGCGAGGTCCACCTCGCCGAGGAGCTCGTCGAGCTGGTGCTCGAGGTCCGCGAGGCGGAGCGTGCGGCCGGGAACTACGACCGCGCCGACGAACTGCGCGCCGAACTGGAGTCCCTCGGCGTCGAGGTGGAGGACGGAGAGGAGGGCCCGGTCTACCGGCTCTGAGCGGGAGTCTCGCCGTTCGCCCGGACCGCCCGCGTGCACCGTATCACAGCGCGATGGGCACCATGAGCACCCCCATGAGGTGGACCCGGCGACTCCGGAACCGGACCGGGAGACGGCCGACGACCGCCGCCGCGGCGAAGATGCCCACGCCGAGCAGTCCCGCGAACAGGGCCGAGAGGCAGACGAGGAGTCCGAGCACCGCGAGCGACAGCCGGGTCGCGTCGACCCGGCCCACGAGGCGGAGGTAGCGCTCGCCCGCCACCACGACGAGGACGGCCCCGACGGCGGCGCCCGCCACCGCCGCGAGGAGCAGGAGCGGCAGGTTGAGGGGCAGCGACGCGCGCTCGAAGGCGACCAGTACGCCCGTTCGCGGCGACCCGAGCGCGACGAGCGCGAAGAGGGCGAAGATGGCGTTGCCGGTGTTCGCCCCGCTCGTCGCGACCAGGTACGCACGGTCGCCCTCGGCCGGGAGGGAGGTGAGCGCGAGCACCGACGCGATGGCGCTCGAGACGCCGGGGACGTAGCCGACGGCCGCCCCGGCGACCGTCCCGGCCAGCGCGGCGACCGCCGTCTCCGCGCGGTCGATCGCCACTCCGGCGCCTCGCTGTGGGGGGACGCCGCCCCCGCGCGCGGCGTCGACGAGGACGGGTGCGCCGAACAGGCCGGCGAATAGCGGGGCGAGCGCGTCGCCCGTCGGGAGCGGCCCGCTCGGTGCGAGCCAGTCGAGCGCGGCGACCCCGAGGAGCCCGCTCGTCGCGAACGCGAGCGCGCTGCCCAGCCGTGCCCGCCCGGTGCGCTCGCCGGCGAGCAGGAGCACCTCCACGCCGGCCAGGACGAGGGGCAGGTGTTCGCGGAGCACCGGGTAGGCGGCGCGCATCACGGCGGTCACGGGCAGCGCGAGCGGGAGCGCGAGGGCGACGGCGGCGGCGCTGCCGACCGCGGAGAGCCGGAGCGCCTCGTGGCCGCGGCCGCCGAGGACGAGGCGGTGGCCCGGGAGCGCGACCGCGGCCATCGAGGGGTCGGGGACGCCGAGCGCGAGCGCGGGGACGACGTCGAGGAAGGAGTGGACGACCCCCGCCGCGATCATCGCGGCGCCGACGAGGTGTGGCGGGCCGGGGATCGCGGGCGCGGCGGCCGCGAGGAGGAGCGCGAGGTTGTTGACGTGCAGGCCCGGCACCAGCCCGCTGACGCTGCCCAGCGCCACGCCGGCCGCGATGGCGAGCAGGGCCATCCCGCTCGCCCCGGGCGCGAGCACGACGCGGGTGCCGAGGGCCTCCATCGGCGGGCCTGGGCCCGGGTTCGCCCTTGAACGTTCGCACATCGCTGCCCGGTGGACGCGTCCGTCCCAGCGATGAACGCTTATGGGGGTCGGTCGGGAGGTACAGCGCGATGACAGTCGAACTCGCGGGGACGATTCCCCCGATGGCCACGCCGGTCACCGGCCGGGACGGCGACGTCGACCACGAGGCGCTGCGCGCGTTCACTCGCCGGCTCACCGAGGGTGGCGTCCACGGTCTGTTCCCGTGTGGCTCGAACGGCGAGTTCACCAGCCTCACCGACGACCAGCGCCGCGCCGTGATCGACACGGTCGCGGACGCCGCCGGGGACACGCCGGTCCTCGCGGGGGTCGGCGGGACGAGCGTCCGCGGCGTCGTCGAGCGTGCCCGCGCGGCGGCCGAGTCGGGCGCGGACGCCGCCGTCGTCGTGACGCCGTACTACATGCCCGCGACGCAGGACGGTCTGCGGGACTTCTTCGCGGCCGTCGCCGACGGCTCGCCCCTTCCGGTCGTCCTCTACGACCTGCCCGCCCTGGTGGGCGACAGCCTCTCGGTCGACTCGGTCGTCGCGCTCGCCGACCACGACAACGTGGTCGGCCTGAAGGACTCCACCGGCGACCTCAGCCGCCTGCACAAGGTGCTCACCCGGACGCCCGCGGACTTCGCGGTGCTGCAGGGCTCGACCGTCGACGGCCTCCCCTCGCTCGACTTCGGTGCCGACGGCATCGTCGCGGGCGAGGCCAACGTCGACCCGGCGGCCGTCGCCGAGGTGTACGACGCGTTCGTCGCCGGCGACCGCGAGCGCTCGGTGTCGGTGCTGCGCGAGCGGGTGTTCCCCATCAACGACGCCATCACCGACGTGCCGACCATCCCGGCGCTGAAGCACCTCGCCGCGCAGACCGCGGGCATCGACCTCGGGCCGCCCCTCCCGCCGCTGCCCGAACTGAGCGACGACGAGCGCGAGACGGCCGAGCGCGTGCTGTAAGCCGTCGAGCCAGACGCTTGGGACTCCCGGTCGCTCACGCCGCGACGGCACCGTCGCTGTCCGGTGTGGCGTCGAAAGAAGGTGAGCGCTGTGTCGACGACCGAGTCAGCCGAACAGGTCGCCGAGACCCTCGCCGCTGACGTCCTCTTCTTCCTCCTCCTCGGCGGCCTCGGCCTCCTCCGGCTCGGCCTCGGCTTCCTCCGTCTCGGCCTCTGCCTCGGCTTCGGCTTCGCCCTCGGCGGTCGTGCCGCCCGCACCGCCCGCGGCGGGCGCCGCGGCGGCCTCGGCGATGGCCTCCTCGACGTCGACGTCCTCGAGTGCGGCCACGAGGGCCTTCACGCGGGACTCCTCGACGTCGACACCGGCGGCGTCGAGGACGCCGGTGAGGTTGTCCTCGTTGATCTCCTCGCCCGATTCGTGCAGGATGAGTGCTGCGTAGACGTATTCCATTGGTGAGTGTTGTGTGGTGGTGGGTTGGTTAAAAGCGTTCCGTCGTCACCCGAAGAGGTCGCCCATGCCGGCGCCGGCGTCGCCGCCGTCGTCGTCATCGTCGTCGCCGGCCCCGTCTGGCTCGGCGTCGGCCGTCTCCTCCTGGGTCTCCTCAGCGTCCTCGGTGGACTCCTCGGCTTCTGCCTCCTCGGCAGCCTCGGCGGACTCCTCGGCTTCTGCCTCCTCGGCAGCCTCGGCGGACTCCGCCGCCTCGGGCGTCCCGCGGAGCTCCTCGGGGAGGGCCTCCTCGTCGTCGATGTGGGCCGCGAGGGCGCGGAGCTGACTGTCCGCGCGGGCGACCAGGTCGTCGGCGAGGTCCGGGCTCTCGATGGCGCCGGCGATGCCGACGGCGCGGGCGTCGGTCGAGGCCTTCGCGAGCAGCGCGCCGGCGGTCTGGGCGGTCGGGTAGGCGGCACCGACCGAGAGCTGGTGGGCGCGAGCGGCCGCGGACTGGACGTCCGCGCGGTACTCGTCGACGTCGATGGCGAGCTCGTCGGGGCTGAACTCGACGCCGTCGGCGAAGACGGCGCGGAGGTCGAGCCCGACCTCCTTCGGCTCGATGCCGAGCTCGCTCAGCACGTTCGCGAGCTGCTGGGACACCTCGTCGCCGGCCACGGCGACGGTGGAGTCCGAGAGCACCTGGATGGAGCCCTCCTGGATGCGCGCGTCGGCGCCGACCTGCTGGAGCTCCCCGACGAAGGGGCCCGGGTCGATGCCGGTGTCGCCTTCCTCGATGACGATGTCGTTGGGGGCGACCTCGCCCGCGTTGATGGGCGCGGCGGTCTTGGTCTCCTCGAGGGTCTTGAACAGGGTGAACGGGTTCTCGTCGCTGACGACGATGCCCACCTGTCCGGTGACGTCGTCAACGAGGGTCTCGACGCCCTCGTCGGCGGCCTCGAGGCCGCGGCGGAGCAGGGTGTTCCGGCCCATCCGGAGCTGTCCGCGGCCGTGGAGCGCGGCGCGCATCTCCTGGAGCTGGCGGCTCGGGATGCCCGCCACGCCGACGACGCCGACGGTGTCGTGGGCGGCGACGAGGTCGGCGATCGCGTCGACCTCGCGGCGCTTCCACTCGGGGATCTCCGCCGTGAGGTGGGCCGCCTCGGCGTCTCCCTCTGCGGCCATCAGGCGGACACCTCCACGGCGGGCCCCATGGTGGTCTTGAGGTACATGGAGTCGATGTTGTGTGGCCCCTTCTCGAGGTTGGCCTCGAGGCGCCGGATGATGACGTCGACGTTGTCGGCGATGTCCTCGGTGTCCATCTCGTCGGCGCCGACGAGGGCGTGGAAGGTCCGCCGGTCCCGGCTGCGCAGCTGGATCGAGTTGCGCATCCGGTTGACGGTCTCCACGACGTCGTCGTCGGGCTGGAGCGGCGTCGGCATCTTCCCGCGGGGGCCGAGGACGGTCCCGAGTTCGCTGCCGATGTCGGGCATCATGGCCGCTTCGGCCACGAAGAACTCGGTCTCGTCGGCGAGGTCCTTGGCGGCGTCCGAGTCGTCGCCCAGGTCCTCGAGGTCGTCGGGGCCGAGCACCTCGTCGGCCACCTCCTCGGCTCGGGCGGCGGTCTCGCCGGTCGCGAACACCACGATGCGGGTGTCCTGACCGGTGCCGCGCGGGAGCACGACGCTCTCGTCGATGCGGTTCGACGGGTCGTTCAGGTCGACGTCGCGCAGGTTGATGGCGAGGTCCACGGACTCGCGGAAGTTCCGCTCCGGGGCCTCCTCAAGCGCGCGTCGCACTGCGTCTTCTAGTTCGTTAGCTGCCATTTTCCACCTCCGTAGTACGGCGTGAGCCTGCTACGGTGGGACAGACAGAAGCCTGTCTGGACGGACAGTCGGCGAAGGCGGCCTTAAAGCCGTCGAAGGGGGAGTCGCGTGCGACGCGGTCCCAGGTGCGTGGGGCGCGTCGGGGCGGTACTGCGGGCCGGTCGCCGGGGGTCGGCAGCCGGCGTCAGGCCGCGGCTTCCTCGGCGAAGAGGTCGTCGTACTCGCCCTCGTCGACCTTTCGGGCGAACTCGCGGGCGTCCTCGCCGTCGATGGTGACGCCGAGCGAGACGCAGGTGCCCGCGACCTCCTTCGCGGCCTGCTTGAGGTCGTAGGAGAGCAGGTCGGGGTGCTTCTGGGCCGCGATCTGCTTGACCTCCTCGGCGTCGAGGTCGGCGACGAAGTCGCTCTGGGGCTCGCCGCTGCCGGTCTCGAAGCCGGCGCTGTCCTTGATGAGCGCCGCCGTCGGCGGGACGCCGACCTCGATCTCGAAGGAGCCGTCCTCCTCGTACGTGATGGTCACGGGCACCTCGGTCCCGTCGAACGCTGCGGTCTGCTCGTTGATCTCGCTGACGACCGCCTGCACGTCCACGGGTGTGGGACCCAGCTCCGGCCCGAGCGGCGGGCCGGGCGAGGCCTCACCGCCGGGGACGAGGACTTCGATGGTGTCGGCCATACGGAGTCGAACCGCCGCGCCGTGGTTAAGCGTTGTCTTTGACGGTGATGCCGGACGCGGTCGGCCCGTTCCGTCGCCGGTCGACGCGGCCCACGCCGGCGGACGGCTGCCGGCGGCCGGCACGCCCTCAGCGGAGGGGCACGCCGCGCCTGGAGAGAAAGCCGCTCGCCCGCTTGATCTCCACGGGGCTGCCGATGACGCGGACGTCGTCGGCCGCCCCGTCGAAGATGGTGACCGTGAAGCGCCGCTCCAGCTGCTCACGGATCCCCGCTCCCAGCTCGCCGGCCGGGAGGACGATCTCCGTGCTGTCGCGCAGCGCGGATGCGCCGGGCATGCTCGGAGGTTTCTTCACACCGCTTCATTAACGTACCGAAGTCTCCCGGGAACAATCAGGTGAGATCCCGCCGCGGCCGACGGGGCGGGTGATGGCCGTCGAAGACGACAGGGGCCCGGTGACAGCCGACCGGGCGATCCCGGCCGACGGAGACGCCCGGCGGTGCGGGCGGCAATCGAACGAATAAGGTGGCTCCGTCCCCGACAGCTCTCCAGACACCAGATGGGGCTCGAGGAGGAGATCGAGGCGATCGAGGAGGAGATCGCCGAGACGCCCTACAACAAGTCGACCGAGTCACACATCGGCCGGCTCAAGGCGAAGCTCGCCGAGAAGAAAGAGCAGCTGGAGCGCCAGCAGTCCGGCGGCAGCGGCGGCGAGGGGTACGCCGTCGAGCAGCACGGCGACGCCACGGTCGCGCTCGTCGGCTTCCCGAGCGTCGGCAAGTCCTCGTTGATCAACGCCCTCACCAACGCCGACAGCGAGGTCGGCGCCTACGAGTTCACCACCCTCGAGGTGAATCCGGGCATGCTGCAGTACCGCGGTGCGAACATCCAGCTCCTCGACGTCCCGGGACTCATCGAGGGCGCGGCGGGCGGCCGGGGCGGCGGTCGCGAGGTCCTGTCGGTGGTCCGCACCGCCGACCTCATCGTCTTCGTCCTCTCGCCCTTCGAGATCCAGCAGTACGACCGCCTGCGCGAGGAGCTCTACCGCAACAAGGTCCGGCTCGACACCGAGCCCCCGTCCATCAAGGTCACCGAGAAGGGGAAGGGCGGCATCGACGTCACCGCGAGCGCGGACCTCTCGCTCTCGGAGGACGTGGTCCGCGAGGTGCTCCGCGAGCGCGGCGTCGTGAACGCCGACGTGGTCGTGCGCGAGGACATCGACGTCGACCGCCTCGTCGACGGCGTGATGGAGAACCGCGTCTACCTCCCCTCGCTGGTCGCCGTGAACAAGGCCGACCTCGTGGACGAGAGCTACGTCGACACGGTCACCGCGGACCTCCGCGAGCGCGGCCTCGACCCCGAGGAGGTGGTCTTCGTCAGCGCCGAGGAGGAGCGCGGCCTCGACGCGTTCTGCGAGCGCATCTGGGACGAACTCGGCCTCATCCGCGTCTACATGGACAAGCCCGGTCGCGGCGTGGACTACGACGAGCCCCTGGTCCTCGAGGCGGGCGCGACGATCGACGACGCGTGTGCCAAGCTCGGCGGCCGCTTCGAGGACCGCTTCCAGTTCGCGCGCGTGACGGGCCCGAGCGCCGAGCACGAGCAACAGCAGGTCGGCCGCGACCACGTGCTCGAGGACGAGGACGTCCTGCGCATCGGCCTCCGGCGCTGAGCGGGTGTTCCCGTTCCTGACGAGGAGCGCTCCCTGCCGGCTCCGTCATCCTTAGGGGACGCGCACCACCATCCTCGACCATGGTTCACGAGGGCGTCCTCGACCACACGATGATCCGCGTCGAGGCACTCGAGCCGGCCGTCGAGTGGTACACCGAGCACCTCGACTACGTCGAGCACCACCGCAGCGTGAACGACTCCTACTCGCTCTCCTTCCTCGGGCCGGAGGAGCCCCACGAGCAGGGTGCGCTCCTCGAGCTCACGTACAACCACGACGGGCGCTCGTACACCATGGGCGACGCGTGGGGCCACATCGCCGTCCGCGTCGAGGACGTGCACGAGGCCTACGACGAGCTGCTGGCCCAGGGCGTCGACGACTACCGCGACCCCGAGTCGTGTGGGGGCTCCTACGCCTTCGTGAAAGACCCCGACGGCCACGAGATCGAGCTGGTCGAGCGGGACTACGGCGCCCGCTTCAGCCTCGATCACACGATGCTCCGCGTCGCTGACGCCGACAGCGCCATCGGGTGGTACGTCCGGAAGCTCCAGTACGAGCCCACCGGCCGGTGGGAGGCCGACACGTTCGCGAACTTCTTCCTGAGCCCGCAGGGCGCCGAGCGCGAGGCGATGGACGTCGAGCTGACCTACAACTACGACGGTCGCTCCTACGAGATGGGCGACGCGTGGGGTCACCTCGCCGTCCGCACCGAGGACCTAGAGGCGTACTGGGACCGCCTCCGCACGCAGGAGGCCGCTGACTACCGCGACCCCGAGTCCTGCGGGTACAGCTACGCGTTCACGAAGGACGCGGACGGGCACGAACTCGAGATCGTCGAGCGCTAGACGACGTCGTCTTCCCCTTCTCCGCGGACGCGGACAGTGCCCCGGAAGCCCTCAACCCGCTCGCGGTCGCCGAGCGACATATCCACGCTCCGCTCGGATAGGGGCCGCTCGGCGACCGCGACCGCGGTTCGCCCTTCCAGTCCGCCAGGCCCGCCTGCGGTTTCTCGGTCGCGCTGAGCCTGTCAGTCCTCGGCCGGCAACACGTCCTCGCTCGCGCCCGCGAGGGCCGCGAGGCTCTCCCGCTCCATGTGGTGCAGGTCGCCGGGAATCACGAGGAGGTGCAGCGGCGGACCGAACGCCCGCTCCGCGAGCCCCGACAGGCGGTCGGCGGCCACGACCGGCTCGGGCGCGCCGGCCCGGGCCACGGCGACCGCGAGCCAGTCCGCCGGCGCCGCGCCCGCCAGGAGATCGGCCGCCGTCGCGGCGTCCATGAACCGCTCTTCGCCGCCGCCGGCGGTGCCGTCACCGCCCGTGCCCCCGGTACCGGCCGCGGCCGCCGGCTCGTCGGCCTTGATGTCGAGGAAGACCAGCGTGTGGAGGCCGCGCTCCCGGTTGTCGACGATCGTGTCGACGACGCTCGGGGGCACGTCGTCCCCGCCGCCGTAGGGGAAGGGCAGCGTCACGGCCTTGCCGAAGCGGTACTGCTGGAGGCCGGTGAGCCCCGCCGCGGCGACGGCCGCGCTCGGCCCGTGGACGACGCGGGTGTCGACGCCGCGCTCGTGGGCGCGCAGGCGGAGGTCGACGTGGGTGGTCGCGACGAGGGGGTCGCCGGCGGTGGCGAAGGCCGCATCGCCGGACTCCGCCGCGGCGAGGATCGCTCCGGGATCCTCCTCGACGCCGCTTCGACCGAGGACCGCGACGTCGACGTCGTGGAAGGTCTCGAGGTCACCCGGCGTCGCGTCGACGAGGCGGCTGGTGTACCACTCGAGGAAGACCCGGTCGGCGTCCCGGACGGCGTCCCGGCCCCGGAGCGTGACACAGCGCTCGTCGTACAGGCCGAGGCCGACGAAGGTGAGCATGCTCGGGGCGTCGTCCCGTGGTGACTTGAGCGAACCGACCCGCGGCGGCGTGGCCGGTCCCCGAATGCGCGGCCGGCGACGGGCCGCTCGCCGCCGACGCGACACGCTTTAGCGCCGGACCCCGCTACGGTCGGGCATGACCGACGCGGACGCCGACAGTCCCCCGCCCGTCCCCTGCGTCCGCGTCCGGCCCGAGTCGGGCGAGGACACGCGGGCCCGCCTCGCGGCCGAGGACCTCCTCGACCGGAGCCGCGAAATCACGGGCGAGGACGGGTGGCTCTACCTCCCGGTCGAGGACCCCGACGCGGTCTCGGAGCGCCACGGCGACCTCGCGGTCGTGGAGTACCCCGCCCCCCGCCGGGAGCGCCAGCAGATGCCCGCGGACCTGCTGGACTTCGAGCCCACCTACGAGCGCCTCGGGGACATCGTCGTGCTCGACGAGGACGACCCCGAGCGGGCCCGCGCCGCAGCCGACGCCGTGGTCGCGTCGGCGCTCGACGCGAAGACCGTCGTGAACCGCGCCTCGCCCGTGCAGGGGGAGACCCGCGTGCGCGAGTGGGACGTCCTGCACGGCGAGGACACCGAGACCGTCCACCGCGAGTACGGCTGTGAGTTCGCGCTCGACATCGCGGCGGTGTACTTCTCGCCCCGCCTCGCGACCGAGCGCCACCGCGTGGTCGAGCAGGTCGCGCCGGACGAGCACGTCTTCGACATGTTCGCCGGCGTCGGCCCGTTCGTGATTCCGGCCGCGAAGCGCGGCGCCGAGGCCGTCGGGGTGGACGTCAACCCCGCGGCGGTGCGCTACCTCCGGGGGAACGCCGAGCGCAACGGTGTCGCCGACCGCGTGACCGCCGTGGAGGGCGACGTGCGCGCGGTCGCAGGTGAGTGGGCCGGGTGGGCCGACCGCGTGATGATGAACCTCCCCCACTCCGCCGACGCGTTCCTCGACGCGGCGGTCACGCTCGCCGGCGAGGAGTGTGTCCTCCACTACTACGACATCCAGCACGAGGACGACCCGTACGGCCCCGGCGAGGCGGCGATCCGCGAGGCGGCGACGGCGGCCGACGCGGGGCAGCCCTACGACGTCACCGTCGAGACGCGACACACCGTGCGTTCGTACGCTCCGCACGAACTCAACGTGGTGCTCGACGTGCGACTCGAGCGGCGGGACTGACCCGTCTGGCGCGGACCTCCCGCGTGTCTGGCCGGTCAACCGGTCTGGCCGCCCTCGTCGAGCGTGCCGTCGTCCGCGAGCGTCGCGGTCAGACTCCCGGAGAGCTCCTGCTGGGCGGGCGGGGCGACGGCCACGTCCGCGGCGACGAGGTGCTCGCGTGCCCGCTCGAGTAACGCGGTGCGCACCGCCGGGATGTCGGTCTGGCTCGGGTCGCCGATCCAGAACCGAACGGACACCTGAACGCCCGAGGGGGACAGGTCCACGACGTTGACCCGTGGGGCGGGGTCGTCGAGCACCCGGTCGTCGGCCGCCGCGGCCCCGGTGAGCAGCGCGGCCACCTCGTCGGTGTCCTCGCCGTAGGCGACGGTGAGGTCCTCGGTGACGCGGTACCGACCGCCGGAGAACGGCGCGGTGACGGCCGACGTGGCGAGGACCGTGTTGGGCACGATGACGAGCTCGTCCGCGGTCGACCGGATGCGCGTGACCCGCAGGTCGATCTCGGTGATGGTGCCCGCCGCGTCGTCCCACTGGACGTGGTCGCCGACGTTGAAGTCCGGGTCGGCGACGAGGAAGAGGCCGCTGACAAGGTTGCCGATGACGTCCTGGCCGGCGACGCCCAGCGCGAGCGTGGCGGCGGCGACGACCACCGCCGAGCCGGCGACGATGCTGCCGAAGCCCGCCGCGGTCATGGCGATGGGGACGGCGATCACCACCACGAGCACGCGGAGGTAGGTCTCCATGGCCGCGACGAGCGTCGGGTTCTCGCGGTTCCGCCGCTCGACGATGCTCACGACGGGTGGCACGAGCACGTAGCGCGCGACGACCCACGCCACGAACAGCGTCCCGAGGAAGACCAGCGCGCGCACTCCCCACGACTGGTAGAGGTCGACGACGACCCACGTCGACGCCCGGGACGGTCTGGAGCACATCTGTTCCTGTGGGGCCGGGGCGATAGGTCTGGTGGGTCCGGGAGTAACAGGGGCCCGCTTCCGTGCACCGACCGCCGGAAGTCGCAATCCTTATTCGGGATATCTCCCTCCGTTCGGGTAGCGCCGGTGTAGCTCAGCTGGGAGAGCGATTCCTTCGTAAGGAATAGGTCGAGGGTTCAAATCCCTCCACCGGCTAGATATGAAACTTCAAAGCCGGATTCTATCCGGCCATTGTTTCGGTTTCGCCCAGTATGTGAAATCGACAGATTGCGGCACGGCATCGAAGCGTCTCACTTCTCCATATCAGAAAATTTACCATGTGAAATATAATTAATCCAACCATTTCGGCGTGAACCCCCGAAACCACTCGGAACCGCTGGACGTCTCGGGGAGTGGGTAAGATCGCGTGAACCCTGTGAACCTTTCTAGAATGAACCTCCCTATAGTCACAGATATAAGTAATTGAACATTGATGGTGGATTTACCACAGTTAACGCCTCCTGAATTGCCAGATTAAGGTGGTCGATGTCGTCGAACAACCGGTTCTTGAGCCGCTGATTCAGCTGCCGCCAACACTCCTCAACAGGGTTCATCTGCGGCGAATACCGTGGCAGATAACACAGGTCGATCCCCGCGTCCTCGGCGAATTTCTTGACCTTCTTCGAAGCGAAATACGGCGCGTTATCCAGCACGACGATCAGCTCCTCGCCGAACTCCTCCTGAAGCGATCGGAGGAAATGGATCGTCACCTCGGAGTTGAAATTGCTTTCACACCGATAGAATCTCGTCTCGCCGTCTTCCGATAACGCGCCAAGGAGCTTTGTCGCCTCCCACTGTTCAGAGACTTCGACGATGGCCCGCTCACCGCGTTTGAACCAGCCGTGGCCCAACCGCGTTTTCAGGCGACGTCGGCTCTGGTCGATCACCAGGACCGTCGGATCGTCACTCCGACGCGTCAGTTTTTTTGAACCCTTCCCTGAACGCTTCTCGGGCCCGTTCGTCACCCTCAGCAAACTGCGGTCGGGCGGTTTTCCAGGTGAAGCCGGCCCGGTTCAGCAGCTCCCGGACGTGGCGCCGAGAGTACTCGACATCGAACCGTTCGCGGATAAGTATCTGCACGAGTTTGGGTGACCAGTGCGGGGCATCGATGTCGACTTCTTCGGGCGAATCATTAAGAATCGAGACGAGTTCATCCCATTGGTCCGCCGAGAGTTTTGGGGGCCGACCGGGTCGCTCGGCGTCGAAAATTACGTCCTCGAACGGTTCGTCCGCGAGTCGTTCCAGCCGACTCAGCCAATTGTGCACCGTCGTCCGGGAGATCGCGTACCAGTCGGCGAGCGCCGATTGAGACACGCCCTCCTTGTAGTTGATGCCGACGACCAACCGCAACGTCGGGCGTTTCTCCGTGACTTCGTTGAGGTACTCCCGGAGCTCGTCGGCCGACACGTCTTCGAGTCTGGCCATACTGGTGTATGGAGCTAATCGTTCAAATAGTTTTCTCCGTTAGTATAGTAGCTCGTCGTACCACCGGTCCTGACACTCGTCCGTCGCTCCGACGGACGAGTTCGATTTCTCGT
>JBDGTC010000079.1:0-17369 GCA_042217215.1 Halobacteriaceae archaeon | reverse complement strand
GGGGAAGACCACCACCGCCGCGAAGATGGCGTGGTGGTTCTCGAAGAAGGGGCTGCGGCCAGCCATTATCCAGACCGACACCTTCCGGCCGGGCGCCTACGACCAGGCGAAGGAGATGGCCGAGCGCGCGGAGGTCGACTTCTACGGCGACCCCGACGCCGAGGACCCGGTCCAGATCGCCCGCGACGGCCTCGAGGCGACGGCCGACGCCGAGGTCCACATCGTCGACACCGCGGGGCGCCACGCCCTCGAGGACGACCTCATCGCCGAGATCGAGGAGATCGAGCGCGCGGTCGACCCCGACCGCAACCTGCTCGTCCTCGACGCCGCCATCGGCCAGGGCGCGAAGGAGCAGGCCCAGCAGTTCGACAGCTCCATCGGGGTCGGCGGCGTCGTCATCACGAAGCTCGACGGCACGGCGAAGGGTGGCGGGGCGCTGACGGCGGTCAACGAGACCGGCTCGACCATCGCCTTCCTCGGCACGGGCGAGACGGTGCAGGACGTCGAGCGCTTCGAGCCCTCCGGCTTCATCTCGCGCCTGCTCGGGATGGGCGATCTCAAGCAGCTCACCGAGCGCGTCGAGCGCGCGATGCAGGAGACCCAGGACGAGGAGGAGGACTGGGACCCCGAGCAGCTCCTGCAGGGCGAGTTCACCCTCCGGGACATGCGGCGGCAGATGTCCGCGATGGACCGGATGGGCCCCCTCGACCAGGTGATGGACATGATCCCTGGGATGGGCGGCGGACTGATGGACCAGCTGCCCGACGACGCGATGGACGTCACCCAGGACCGGATGCACCGCTTCGACGTCGTGATGGACTCGATGACCGAGGACGAGCTCGAGAACCCGCGCCAGATCGGCGCCTCGCGGGTCCGCCGCATCGCCGACGGCGCGGGCGTCGAGGAGGACCTCGTCCGGGAGCTCCTGGAGCAACACCGCATGATGGCGAAGACCCTCAAGCAGTTCCAGGGGATGGGCGACGCCGACATGGAGCGGATGATGAAGCGGATGGGCGGCGAGGGCGGCGGTGGCATGGGCGGCATGGGTGGCCTCGGTCCCTTCGGGGATTAGACGCCGCCACCGCCGGATGGCCGACCCCGACATCGACGCGCCGACCGATCCCACGCCGCGGTCTACCACTGCCTCCACGTCAACCACTGCCTCTGCCTCCGCCATTGCCGCCGCGTCCACTTCCCCCTCCGGCAGCGGGGCCCTCGACGTCCTCCTCCTCACCTCCGCACTCTGGTTCCTCGCGAAGCTGCTGCGCTACGCGTTCCCGCCGCTGTTCGACACGCTCCGCGCGACTCACGGCGTCTCGAACGGCGTGCTCGGCGCGGCGTTCACCGCGATGATGCTTGCGTACGCCGCGATGCAGTACCCCTCGGGCGCGCTCGCGGACCACCTCGGCCCCGTCCGCGTGGTCGTCGGTGGCGCCGCCGTCGCCGCGATCGGCGCGCTCCTCCTCGGTGCGGGCGTGGTGGGCGTACTCGGCGTCGCCGGCCTCGTCGCGGCGATGGTGCTCGTCGGCGTGGGCACCGGCGCGCACAAGACGGTCGCCGTGGCGCTCCTCGCGCGGACCCACCCCGGCCGGCGGGGCGGTGCGCTCGGCGCGATGGACACCTTCGGCACGTTCGGCGGCGTCGTGGCGCCGCTCGCCGTCGTCGCAGTCCTCGCGAGCGACCGGCCGTGGACGCTGTTCTTCCTCGCCGGCGGGGCGGTCGGCCTCGCGCTCGCGGTGGCGTTCGCACTCCGGGTCCCGTCGCGGCTGCCGTCCGCGGGGGCCTCGGCCCGGACGACGGACTCCCCGGGCGACGACGCCACCGCCGCCGGCCACCTCGACACGCTCCGGGCGACGGTCGCCCTCGCGTTCGCCACGCCGCGACTCCGGGCGTTCGTGCTCGTGACGGTGCTCTTCTCCTTCGCGTACAACGGCGTGGTCGCCTTCCTCCCGACGTACCTCGGGGCCCTCCCGGGCGTGACCGGCGCGCAGGCCGGCCTCGTCTACGGCGGCTTCTTCCTCGTGAGCCTCGTCCAGCCGGTCTCGGGCGCGGCGGCGGACCGCTGGGGGACGGTGCCGGTCGTCGCCGCGACGCTCGCCCTCGCCGCATCGGGGCTCCTCGTCCTCCTGGTCGCGACGACGCCGGCGGTCGCGGTCGCCGCGGTGCTCGCACTCGGCCTCGGGAGCCACGCCTTCCGGCCCGTGCGCGGCTCGCACCTCGTCGACCTCGCGCCGCCAGACGCGACGGGCGGCCTCCTGGGCGTCGTGCGCACGGCGCTGATGGGTGCTGGCGCCCTCGCCCCGGTCTGCGTCGGTGTCGTGGCCGACGCCGCGGGCCAGCGGGCGTCGTTTGCCCTCCCGACCGTCGCGCTCGCCGCCGCGGCGCTCGGCGGACTGTGGCTGGTCGCGACGGAGTGAGGTGGCGTCGGCTGTCGCCGATCCGCGGGCGGTCCGGCGACGAGCGCGACCGGTCAGTCGATCGGTTTGCCCTCGGCGTCGGTCCGGGGCGCGACGTGGTCGACGTAGGCCTCAACGTCCGGCTCGTGGACCCGGACCTCGACCTGCAGGTCGCCCAGCTCCGAGCCGGTGCCGACCGCGAAGTTTGCGACGTCGTGGAGCGCGGGCTGCTTCTTCAGCCGGAAGGAGAACCGGTCGCCCTGCCGCCCCTCGAAGAACGCCGCACGGGCGGAGTCGAGGATGCGCTGGGCGTGGAGGCGCTCGGAGAGGTGCTCGAGGTCGTGGGTCTCGGCGCGGAGCTGCCCGTCCGCCCGCTCGACCTCGGCGGTGGGGAACAGTGTCGTGATGGCGCGAGCGACGCGGTCCTCGAGCTCGGTGTCGTGGACCGGCGCGGTCACGGTGACGTCGACGCGGTAGTTCACGGGTCGGCCCGCCGTTCGGCGCGGAGGAGGTCCGCGACGGCCTCGCGGAACGCCGCGAGGCTCTCGGTGTTCTCGATGGTGTGGTCGGCCTGCTCCATCGCCCGTCCCATCCCGAAGCCGAGCTCGCGCTCGTCGCGCTCGGCGAGGTCCTCGCCGCCCTCCGCGGCCGTGGCGTCGCGTCCCCGCTCGGCGATCCGCTCCCGGCGGACCTCGAAGGGCGCCTCGATGCTCACGAGGCTGAAGTCCTCGCCGAAGGCGTCCTCGAAGCACGCGACCTCCGCGTCCGAGCGCACGCCGTCGACGAGCACGACGTCGGCGCCCGCCTCGAACCGCTCGCGGATCCGGGGGAGCGAGCGCGCGGCGATGGCGTCCGGGCCCTCCTCCTCGCGGAGGGCCTTAGCGACGCGACCGTGGTCGGTCGCGGGGTCCCCCCCGCGCTCGCGCGTCGCCGCGCGCACGACGTCGCCCATGGAGACGACGGGGATGTGGAGGTCGGCGGCGACCTCGGCGGCCTCGCCCTTCCCGCTCCCGGGGAGGCCGACGGTGGCGATGACTCGCATCGGAAGGAGGGAGGGGCGAGCGGCGCTTGAAGGTGTTGGACCGCCGTCGGCCCCTCGACCGCCGGGAGAGACCGGAGGACTCCCGGCACAGTCCCACTCGGTGGACCATCGAAAGATAGGAGGTGTCCCCGGCCCAGCGCGGAGGTGAGGGCACGTAGCTCAGTCTGGACAGAGCGTCGGACTTCTATCGTCGGCACGTCCGTGTCGGTGGAAGATATCCGACGGTCGCGGGTTCGAATCCCGTCGTGCCCGTGAGACCGCCGAGCGCGAGCGAGGCGTGTCGAACGCCGCGGCGGGATTCGAGCCCTGCCAGTCGCGCGGAGCGAGCGCAGCGAGCGAGCACGTCTGGCTCCGGTTCGAATCCCGTCGTGCCCGAGTACCTTTTTACTTCGTCGGGTAGCGCTCGCTCCGCTCGCGCAACCGCTCCTCGCAAAAAGCTACGCTAAAAACACCTGCGCGCTCCCTTCGGTCGCGCGCAGTGAACCCCTCGCTTCGCTCGGGGATGCCACATGCCCTCCGCTTCTGCCCGTCGGCGAGGCGTGTCGAACGCCGCGGCGGGATTCGAGCCCTGCCAGTCGCGCGGAGCGAGCGCAGCGAGCGAGCACGTCTGGCTCCGGTTCGAATCCCGTCGTGCCCGTCGACCTTTTTTCGCCTCGGGTGCGCCTGCGGCGCACCGCTCGGCCAAAAAAGCTCGAGCAAAAAAGGCCGCGAGCGCTGAGCGCTCGCGGTGAACCCCTCGCTTCGCTCGGGATACTCCCAGCGCCGGCTCTACACCTCCGGCTCGATGTACACCGTCCGCACCCGATCGTCGGCCGCGTACAGGTCGTCCTCGATGCCGGAGATGAGCGCGTCGATCTCGGCGGTGTCGAGGTCGGGATCGAAACTCACGTCGGCGGTGACGAGGAGGCGATTCGGGCCGAAGAAGACGGTGCGGAAGCTGTCGATGTGGGTCACGCCGTCCCGCGCCGTGACGGCATCCCGGAGGGTCTGCTCGTCCCTCGCCGGGAGGCTCTCGCCGAGGAGGAGGCGCTTGTTCTCCCAGGCCAGCGCGAGGGCGAACCCCATCAACAGGAGTCCGATGAGGAGCGCGGCGACGGCGTCGTACACCGGGTTCCCGGTGAACTGCGTGAGCCAGATGCCCACGAGGGCGATGGCGGCACCGAGGAGCGCGATGGTGTCCTCGGTGAACGCCGTGAGGACCGTGACGTCGCTGGTCTTCCGGAACGCCTCCCGGAGGCCCGACCACCCGCGCCGGGTGATCTGGGCCTGCATGTTGGCGTTGGCCTTCGAGAGCGCGTACCCCTCGAACGCGATGGCCGCGGTGAGCACCGCGTAGTTCACCCACACCGCGGGGAACGAGAGCCCCGCGACGTCGGCGGTCCCCGAGAGGCCGACCGAGTGGCCGTGCGTGATGGCCTCGTAGCCGTGCTTCGCGGACTCCCAGCCCGCGATGCCGAAGAGGAGCACGCTCACGAGGAACGCGTAGAAGAACTGCGCCTTGCCGTAGCCGAAGGGGTGCCCGCGGGTGGGCGAGCGCTGGCCGTACCGCAGGCCGACGAGGAGGAAGACCTGGTTGCCCGTGTCCGAGACCGAGTGGTAGGTCTCGGAGAGCATCGAGGGGCTCCCGGTGAGGAGGAAGCCGGCGAACTTCAGGAGGGCGATGGCGCCGTTGGCGAACAGCGCCGCGAGGACCACCGACTTGCTGGAGGCCATCGACCGCGGCTTGTCACGCCCCGGGCAAAGGCGTTGGCGTCGGCGGGCGGCCTCGGCGGGCGGCCGGTTTCCCGGTGGTCGGGAGCGGGCGGACCGCGAAGATCGGCGGCGCGGGGTCGGGCGCCGCCGGCGCGGAGGGCGCCGGAGGGCAGCGCGCGGGACCGGGCGGCGTCGGCGGGAGCGGGGGCGTGGGAGGGGGAGTCACGCGCCCCACGTGTGGCGAGTACGGGGGTGACAAAAGAGGTCGCGGAGGCTCAAACGGCGACTGTACCGTCCGTACCCGGTCAGCGCCGCCAGAGCGTGACGGCGGCGACGAGCGCGACCACGAGGAGGCCGCCGAGGAGGAAGACGGCGCCGGGCGGGAGCCCGCCGGCGGCTCCACCCTCTGCGGACTGGATGCTTGGCCCGGTCGTCCCACCGCCGCTGCTGCCACCCAGCAGCACCTGCACGGCGACGGCGACCACGGCCAGGCCGGCGACGGCGCCCAGCAGGCTCCGCAGTGTCTCCCGGAGGGTCTCGCGGCGGCGCTCGTCGGGCTCCGGGAGCAGCACGAGCGGGCCGTCGGCCGGCGCGTACACCTTCATCTCCCGCCCCTTCGAGGAGTAGCGGGTGCCACAGACCGCCACGAGGTCCGCCGCGCCCAGCTTCTCGAGGTGGTACTGGGTGTTCTGCAGCGACGTGTCCGCGCGGTCCGCCAGCTCCGAGGGCGTCGCGGGCTCCTCGTGGAGCGCCGCGAGCAGGTCGCGCGCGGTGTCGGCGGAGAGCGCCGCCAGCACCGCCTCCGCGTCCTCGCTGTCGACGCCCACCACACGCGGGCCCGTCTCCGGCGGCTCGAGGTCCGCCGTCGACGGGAGGAGGTTCGCCATGTGCACCGGTGGGGTGCCCGAGCTATTGAGGCTTCGGTGACCACGACGGCCGTTTCAGTCTGCGCCGTCTGCGGGTTCCGTGCCGCCCCGGCTGTCGGCAGCGCGACCGCCGTCACGTCGCCGGCCATCACGCCACCGTGACGCGACCCAAAAGAGATAATTCCCCCCGTGCGAACGTCCACGTACCGTGACGGACACCCAGGTGACGCTCGCCCAGATCGACAACTACGGGCCCTGGACGACGACCCCGGCCCCGCGCCGGGAGCCGGACCTCCAGGCGCTCCAGGCGAGCCTGTACGCCGACCTCGCCGAGCAGGTCGGCGCCCACGACGGCTACGTCTTCTACACCCGCTTCGACAACATGGTGGCGGTCACGAACGGGCTCGACCGTGCGGCCCACGAGCGCATCCAGGAGACGGTGCGCAACCGCTACCCGGTCACGCTCAGCCTCTCGGTCGCGGCCGAGCGGACGCCGGCCGCGGCGCTCTCGACCGCGAGCGCACAACTCCAGGCCGCGGGCAGCGCCCAGGACGTCGACCGCCGCGAGGTGCTCGCCGGGGCGGTCGACGCCGACGCCGGGCCGGTGGAGATCGCGCACTTCGACGTCGTCGACGCGACCGAGAAGTACACCGACGGCACCGGCGCGTACGAGACCTTCCTCCGCATCGAGGAGGGGTACGCCGCGCTCGCGCGCCACCTCCACGCCACCCACGACGCGCTCGCCTTCTTCGTCGGTGGGGACAACGTCATCGCGGTCTGTCCCCGCCTCGACCCCGCGGCGTACGCCGGCGCGATGGACCACGTCCGCGAGGAGACCGGCCTCGACCTCCGTGTCGGCGTGGGGCGCGGGCCGACCGCCTGCGACGCGGGTCTCGCGGCGAAGCAGCGCCTCGAGGAGTGCCGCGAGGACCAGGTCCGCGTGGGCGTCCCCGCCACCGTCAGCGGCGACTGACGCAAGCTTCAGGGCCGTCGGCCCCCGACGGAGGGACATGGGGGAGGGCGACTCGGCTGCGGACGACCCCGCTGGTGAGTCCGCCGCGGGACGAAGCGGGACGCTCCCCGGCGTCGCCGACAGCGGCGACGACCGCGTCGTCCTCCACGTCGACGTCGACTGCTTCTACGCCGCCTGCGAGCGCCTGCGGGAGCCCGAACTCGAGGGCGAGCCCGTCGTCGTCGGGATGGGATACGAGGACGGCGAGGACACCGGGGCCGTCGCCACCGCGAGCTACGAGGCCCGCGAGTACGGCGTCGAGAGCGCCCAGGCCATCTCCACTGCGCTCGACCGTCTCCCCCGCAAAGCCGAGCACCCCGACGACCCCGACGCCGGGTACTACCGCCCCGTCGACATGGAGTACTACCGCTCGGTCGCGGCCGACGTCAAGGCGGTCCTGCGCGACCACGCCGACGTCGTCCGGGAGGTCTCCGTCGACGAGGCATACCTCGACGCCACCGAGCGGACGGGCTGGGAGGTCGTCGACGGCCGACCCCTCGCCGAAGGGTTCGCCCGCCACGTGAAGGCCGCCGTCGAGCGTGAGGCCGGCGTCACCCCGAGCGTCGGGGTCGCCCCCGACGTCTCCACCGCGAAGGTTGCCAGCGACCACGACAAGCCCGACGGCCTCGTCGTCGTCCCGCCCGACGAGGTCCGCGAGTTCCTCGCGCCCCTCCCCGCCGACGCAATCAACGGCGTGGGGCCGGTGCGGGCCGCGGCGCTCGCCGAGATGGGCATCGAGACGGTCGGCGACGTCGCCGCCGCGGACCCGGCGACGCTGGTCGACCGCTTCGGCGAGCACGGCCGGGAGCTCCACCGGCGCGCCCGCGGCGAGGACCCCCGCCCGGTCGAGCCACGCGACGACCCCAAGAGCCTGAGCCGGGAGTCCTCCTTCGGCGAGGCCGTCGAGGCGACCGGGCCCAAGCGCGAGCGCGTCCGGGAACTGGCCGCGGACGTCGCCCGGCGCGCGGAGCGCGAGGGCGCGCTCTACCGCACGGTCGGCATCAAGGTCGTCACGCCGCCCTTCGACGTGAACACCCGCGCCGAGTCGCTCCCCGGGCACGTCCGCGACGCGGACCTCGTCGAGTCCGTCGCCCTCGACCTGCTCGGGGAGTTCGCGGCGGAGCCGGTCCGGAAACTCGGCGTGCGCGTGCAGGGCCTCTCCTTCGCCGACGCCGAGCAGTCCGACCTCGGCGGCTGGGCCGGTGAGGGCGAGGGGCCGTCGCACGGCGACGACGGACCCGCCGACGGTACCGGCCGCCGCCGGTCGCGCACGCGAACCGGACAGTCGTCGCTCTCGGAGTTCTGACGGCGCGGGCCACTCGGCGTCCGCGCTGGTCGGCGGTGCGGTCTCCGCTCAGGCGCCAGCGGCGAGGTCCTCGAGGGCCGCGCGGGGGTCCTCGGCCTTCGCGACCCCGGAGGCGAGGAGCACACCGTCCGCGCCGAGGTCCGCGGCCGCCGCGACGTCCGCGCCCGTCGAGATGCCCGCGCCGCAGTAGAGGTCGACGCCGGCGTCGACGTCGGCGACCGCCCGGACCGCGTCGGTGACGACGTCGGGGTCGGCCTGGCTCACGGGCGTGCCGGTGCCGATGAGCGACGGCGGCTCGATGGCGACGGCGTCGGGGCCGAGCGCCGCGACCGCCGCGGCCTGCTCGGGCGTGTTCGCACAGACCACGGTCCGGAGCCCCGCGCGGTCGGCGGCCGCCAGCCCGTCGTCCACGTCCGCGAGGGTGAGCCGTCGCTCGGAGTGGTTGAGCAGCGTGCCCCGCGCGCCGTTCGCCGCGGCGCGCTCGGCGAGCGCGCTGCCGGTGTGGCTCCCGTGGCCGACGGGGTCGACGTGCTGTGCCCAGGTGTCGACCCCCGCGTCGGCCACCCGGGCGAGGTCGGCGGTCTGCGGGGCGACCGCGACGTCTGCGGTCGACGAGGCGGCGTCGACGGCCCCGGCCGCCTCGGCGACGGCGACGGGGTCGCAGTCGTACGCCTTCAGGTTGACGAGGACGAACACGTCACCGACACCGCGAGCGGCGGCAAAATAGCTTGCGCGTGGGCGTCGACTCCGGCGCCGCGTGCGGCGTGGCGAGCGGCGCGCGGCCGCCGGAGCCGTTCGGTTCAGTCCTTGCGCTTGACCATGTCGCCGAGGGTGAGCCCCTCGCTTCCGCCCTCGCCGGACCAGTCGGTGTCCTCGTCGGCGGACTCGCCGGTGAGCGAGATGTCGAGTTCGCGCTCGAGCTCGCGCTGGACCTCGTCGCTCGGGAGGACGTCGCCGCGCTCGAGCTTGCGGATGAGGCTGGCCTTCTCGGAGAGCTCCCTCGCGAGATCCTCCTGGCTGAGCTCCCGCTCCTCGCGGGCGGTCCGGATGCGGTCGCCGTAGTCGGGCGCCAGCTCCTCCATCTCGTCGAACATGTCCCGCCGGCGCCGGGACGAGCCGCCCCCACCGCCCCCGCCGCCGGTGCCGCCGCCACCGCCGGCGCCGGAGCCACTCGACGACGATTTTGAGCTCGAGGAGGTGGAGTACTTCGTCGAGGTCGTCGACGTCTCGGTCGTGACCTCGGTTCCGAGGTCCGCGCAGCTCTCACAGACGTCGAGCTCCGCGCCCTCGACGCGTGCGGTCGTGAGCGAGGGAACCTCGTCGCCGCACAGCTCACACTGGGCCATAGCGCAGGTAGCCGTCGCGCGTCCTTAAAACGTGCGCCGGAGGTCACACTCGCGGCGACCGGACTGGGCCGCCCCGGTCTGGCGACCCCGTCGAGTCAGTCGAGCGCCCGGAGCGCGCCGCGGAACCGCTGGAGTGCGGTGAGGTGTCCCACGACGGCGAACACCACGAGGAGCCCGAGCACGAGGTCGGTGCGGAACGCGGGCACGAGCGCGGCGACGCCGCCGACCACGCCCGCGAGCGCGAGGCGGTCCGCGCGCCCGAGCACGCCGGCGTACACTCGCTCGAGTCCCACGGCCTGCCCCTGCGTGCCGAGGTAAGAGGTCATCAGCACCCCCGTCACCGCGGCGAGGCCGAGGTCGTACCGGCCGACGCCCGCCGCGAATCCGGCGATGACGGCGATGTCGGCGTACCGGTCGAGCACGTGGTCCAGGAGGTCGCCCCGCGCCGAGGACCGGCCGAGGTCGCGGGCGAGCGCGCCGTCCACGAGGTCCAGCCACCCGTTCGCGGCGACGAGCAGCGCGCCAGCGAGGTAGCCGGCGGTCCCCCCGAGGTAGAACCCCACCGCCGCGGCGCCGGCGAGGAGCGCCGCCGCCACGCTCACGCCGTCGGGGCCGAGTCCGAGGCGGCGCGCGGCGGCGACGAACGGGTCGAGCGCGCGGTCGGCGAGGTGGCGGTAGCGATCGAGCGTCATCGCCCGCCGTCCTCCCCGCCGGTCGGGGCGGCGTCGTCCCCGAACCGCGCGTCGAGGAAGTCGACGGTCCCGACCCGTGGCTCCCGCTCGCCGGCGATGGCGGCCCCGACCTCCGCGGCGACGGCCTCCGGCTCCCGGTCAGTGGTGTCGACCTCGTGGACGGCGTCGGCGCCGTGGCGCTCGACCGCCTCAGAGAGTACCACGTCGAGGGCCTCGCTGTCGGCGTTCTCCGCGACCGTCTCGTGTGGCTCGTCGCGCTCGCGCAGGCGGCGCGCCAGTTCGTCGGGGTGACAGCGCAGGACGACGACCAGCTCCGCGTCGAGGCGGTGCGCGAGGTGGGACTCGACGAGGGCGTCGTCCGGGACGGCCTCCTCGAGGGCGTCGAGGTCCGCGACGACGCTCCCGCGCTCGGGGTCACGTCCCGCGCTGAACCTGTCGTCGTCCGCGACGAGGTCGTTGAGGTGGACCACCGGCCGCTCGGTCTCGACGAGGTCGACCGCCGTGGTCTTCCCCGTCCCGGGCGTCCCGGTGACCGCCACGCGCCCCGTCATCGGTCGGTGGCCGCCGTGGAGCCGTCGGTTCGCGCCTCGCCGGCCGGCGAGCCGACGTCGGCGAGCACGCCGTTGAGCACGTCGACCGCCGTGCGCACGTCCTCGCGGGTGCCGGTGGTGACTCTGACGCTGTCCGGGAGGCCGAAGGAGGTGCAGTCCCGCACGATGACCCCCTCGCGCTTCGCGGCGTCGGCGACGGTGGCGGCGTCGGGCACGCCCTCGACCTCGCCGACGGCGGCCATCACGAAGTTGCCGTGGCTCTCGAACGTCGGTGCGTGGAGCTCGGCGGAAAGGTACGTACGCCCCCACCGGGCGAGCTCGACGGTGCGCTCGACGTGCTCGTCGTCCTCGAGCGCGGCGAGCCCCGCGCGACAGGCCACCTCGCTCGCCGCGAACGGCGTGTTCACGCGGGCGTACGCGTCGGCCCACTCGTCGGGCACGAGCGCGTAGCCGAGCCGGAGCCCCGCGAGGCCGTGGGCCTTCGAGAAGGTGCGGAGCACGGCCACGTCGTCCCGATCGGCGAGCAGCCCCGCGGCGCTCGGCGCGTCCGCGAACTCCGCGTACGCCTCGTCGACGACCACGAGGGTCTCGTCGGCGGTCTCGGCGGCGACGCGCTCGACGTCGGCCAGATCGAAGCGCCCGCCGGTGGGGTTGTGCGGACTCGTGAGGTAGACCACCCGCTCGCCGGCGTACGCGTCGAGGACGACGTCGGCCGTGAGGGCGTACTCGTCCGCGCGGCGGAGGCGGTACTCCCGCACCGTGCCGTGGTGGTACCGCGCGCTCATCGGGTAGTACGCGAAGCCGGGCGCCGGGACCAGGACGGCGTCCCCGGGCTCGAGGGTCGCGCGGGCGAGGTAGTCGAGCGCGCCGTCGCCGCCGTTGGCGAGCCAGACCTGCACGTCGGCGACGCCCCAGCGGTCGGCGATCGCGGCCGTGAGGTCCGCGTGGGAGGCCTTGGGGTAGCGGTGGACGGCGTCTGCGGCCGCACGCACGGCGTCCGCGGCTGCGGGGCTCGGCCCCAGCGGGTTCTCGTTCGAGGAGAGGACCACGAACTCCTCCGGGTCCCGCCCGAGCTCCCGGGCCACCTCCTCGATGCCCCGCCCGGCGCGGTAGGCGACGTTATCGGAGAGGTCCCGCGGTTGCATGGTCGTCCGGAGTGGGGCCGCCGTCTTAAGACTGCGCAAGAGCGACCGGCGGGGCGGGGGATTAAGCGGTCCCCACGCGAGGGACCGGGCATGCCAGCTGACGTCGTCGCCGTCCTCCCGCAGACGGCCCACGGCATCCCCGCGGCCGAGTACGCCGACGAACTGCGCGAGCGCCTGCCCGACCGCGAGGTGCGCCTCGCGCGCCACGCCGCCGCGGTGCCGGACGTGATCGCGGACGCCACCGTCGTCACCGGTCGCGAGTTCGACGAGGATCTGCTCGCGGCGGCTCCCGAGCTGAAGCTCTTCGCGGCGGTCTCCGCGGGCGTGAACCACCTGCCCCTCGAGGCGATGGCCGAGCGCGGCGTGACGGTGACCAACGCCGCGGGCGTCCACGGCCCGAACATGGCGGAACACGTCATCGGGTGGCTGCTCACCTTCGCGCGCCGGCACCACGAGGGGTGGCGCCGCCAGCAGCGACGGGAGTGGCGCCGGTACCAGTCCTTCGGCGAGCTCCAGGGGTCGACGGTCACGGTCGTCGGCCTGGGGGCCATCGGCGAGGCCGTCGTCGAGCGGCTCGCGGGCTTCGGCGTCGACACCATCGGGGTGCGCTACACGCCCGCGAAGGGCGGGCCCACGGACGAGGTGATCGGGTTCGAGCACGACGCGCTCCACGACGTCCTCTCCCGCACCGACTACCTCGTCCTGGCGTGCCCGCTCACCGAGACCACGCGCGGCCTCGTCGACGCCGACGCCCTCGAGAGCCTGCCGATGGACGCCGTCGTCGTGAACGTCGGCCGCGGGCCCATCGTGGACACCGACGCGCTCGTGGCTGCGCTCCGGGCGAACGAACTCGAGGGTGCGGCCCTCGACGTCACGGATCCGGAGCCGCTCCCGGCCGAGCACCCGCTCTGGGGCTTCGAGAACGTCCTCATCACCCCCCACAGCTCCGGGCACACGCCCCACTACTTCGCCAGGCGCGCCGACATCCTCGCGGACAACCTCGCACGCGTGGCCGAGACCGGCAGCTACCGGGACCTGCGGAACCAGGTCGCGCCCTGAAGGACCGGTCGGGTCGGCGACCGCCGCTCACCCCTCGATGCGCTCCACGGCGACGCGGTGGCCGTCCTCCCGCTCGTGGACCCGGCCCGCGTGCTCGGCGATGGAGCGCGAGGGCGCGGCCTGTGCCCAGTCGCAGTCCCGGCAGACCGCCTCGTGTGCCGGCATGGTCGAGGGTACGGCTCCGGCGCCGAAAAAGTGTGGGTGGGGGTGACAGGGACGGGCCTTCCGGGAGGCGTACCTTCTTGACCGCGGGGCCGCCAGGGCCGCCATGGAGTACACCACTCTCGGCGAGACCGGCACCTGGGTGTCGGAGGTCTGCTTCGGCACGTGGCGCTTCGGAAAGGAGTCCGACGGCGTGGTCGAGACCGACCGCGAGGAGGCCCACGCGCTGCTCGACGAGGCCGCCGAGCAGGGCATCAACTTCATCGACACCGCCAACACCTACGGGAGTGGCGAGAGCGAGCGCTGGATCGGGGAGTGGCTCGAGGACCGCGACCGCGAGGAGTACGTCATCGCGTCGAAGGTGTACTGGACGATGGCGTCGGATGTCTCCCAGAACCTCTCGCGGAAGACCATCCGCGCGGAGATCGAGGGCACGCTGGACCGCCTCGGCACCGACTACATCGACCTCTACTACATCCACCGCTGGGACGAGCACACGCCCATCGCGGAGACCCTCGCGACGATGCAGACCCTCGTGGACGAGGGGAAGGTCAACTACCTCGGCGCGTCCTCGATGGCGGCGTGGCAGCTCACGAAGGCGCAGTGGACCGCGGACGTCGAGGACCTCCAGCGCTTCGACGTCACCCAGCCGCGGTACAACGCGAGCTACCGCGACCCCGTCGAGGACTACCTCGACGTCTGTGCCGACCAGGACCTCGCGGTCTGCCCGTACTCGCCGCTCGACGGTGGCTTCCTCACCGGCAAGTACGAGCGCGGCGGCTCGGCCCCCGCGGGCTCCCGCGGCGACCTCCAGGACTGGCAGGAGTTCTCCGAGACCCAGTGGGCGGTGCTGGACGCGGTGCGGTCGGTCGCCGAGGCGGTCGACGCCACGCCGGCCCAGGTCGCGCTCCGGTGGCTCATCGACCGCGAGGCGTTCACCTGCATCCCCATCGTGGGCGCCCGGACGCCGGAGCAACTGCGCGAGAACGCCGGTGCCAGCGACGTCACGCTCACCGACGAGCAGCGCGAGCGCATCACGGCGGCCCACGACGAGGGCTGACGCCGCGGCGGCGGTGTCGCCGGTCCGGGGGCCGGCCGGTAAACCGACTGAATTCGGCTGAAACGTCGCGGATTCGGACCGGCAGTCGGGCTGCTTTACGTGTGTGTGGGCCCTCGCACCGGCCGCATGAGCACACGAGGACTCGCCGCCCTGGGCGTCGCGCTCCTGGTCGTCATGGCCGGTTGCGCGGGCGCACCGGGCGGAGCGTCGACGACGAGTGTCGGGCCGACTGACGGAACGCCGACCGGCGGGACGACGGACGGCGACGGACCGTCGACCGGCGACAGCTCCTCCGACGGGACGATCAACTTCTACGTGAGCGACGAGCGCAACGCCATCGACGACTTCCGGCACCTGAACGTCACCATCACCGCCGTGGGCTTCCACATGAGCGGTGACGGCGGGGGCGAGGACGCCACGACCACGCCGGCGCCCGAGACGACGGCCGCGGGCACCACGGCCGCCCCGGAGACGACGGCTGACGACGGTACCACCGCCCCGGAGACGACCGCCGCCGGCGCCGGCACGACGGCGGCGCCCGAGACGACGGCCGCGGGTGAGACCACGGCCGCGGGTGGTGCCGCTGCGCAGGCCGACACGACGACCGCCGCGGCCGACACGACGACCGCCGCGGCCGGCACCACGACGGCCAGCGCCGCGACGACGACCGCCGCGGACGGCGCCACGACGGCCGCGCCCGACGAGGGGACCCAGGACTCGGCGGGCTGGGTCACGCGCGAGGTCGACGACGTCACGGTCGACCTGACGCTGTACCAGGGCGCGAACGCGACCCTGCTCGAGCAGTTCTCGGTCCCGAACGGCACGTACGACAAGGTCTTCATCCACGTGAGCGCCGTCTCGGGCGTCCTGAACGAGACGGGCGAGTCCGTGAACGTGAAGCTCCCGAGCTCGAAGCTCCACCTCAACACGAAGTTCACGGTGGGCGCGAACGAGACCGTGGACTTCGTCTACGACGTCACGGTGTTCAAGGCCGGCAAGTCCGGCAAGTACATCCTCAAGCCCGTCGTCAGCCAGTCCGGCACCGACGTGCCCATCCAGGCCGGGGGCCAGGGCGGCCAGCCGGACGACGCCGGGCCGCCCGGCGAGACGCCCACGAGCGGTCCCCCCGCCGACATCGCGGCCGACAGCGCGCTGAACGCGACGCTCCGTGGCCCGCTCGTCGCCGACCGGAACGTCACCGTCGACGTCAGCCGCAACGGCGACCCCGTGGCCAACGCCACGGTCACCGTGAACGGCAACACGGTCGGACTGACCGACGAGGACGGCAGCATCGTGGTGCACGTCCCGGAGGGCACGGAGGAGATCCGGTTCGTCATCTACGACGGGCTGAGCGAGATCCGGCTGACTCGACAGGTGCAGGGCGGGCCCCCGGCCGACGCGGGCGGGCCGCCGGGTGACGACGGGACCACCGCCGCGCCGGAGACGACGACCGCGGCCTGACATCGGCGCGCGCCGGGCCCCTGCGACCGACCCCACCGACAGCTATTTTCGCCTCGCCGGCCCCTCCCGTGACGTGACCGAGGGTGCCGACGCACCGGCCGAGACGGGTGCCGACCACGTGTACGCGGCACTGTGCGACGCGGGCGTCGAGGTGCTCGTCGGCCTGCCGGGCACCCAGACGCTGCCACTCGACCGCGTGGTCGCCGACCGCTCGGCGATGCGCTACGTGATGTGCCGCCACGAGACGGCGGTGCCCCACGTCGCGTGGGGGTACCACGAGGCGGGCGGCGGTCTCGCCGCGACGCTCACGGTCCCGGGACCGGGTGAGACCAACGCGATGCACGGGCTGAAGAACGCCCTCGAGGACTGTGTCCCGCTGGTCCACCTCGCCGCGGAGCCCGACCCAACCCACCGCGGCAGGGGTCCGATCCACGAGATCGATGCGTCGACCTACGACACGGTCGTCCGCGAGAACCGCTCCGTGGCGACGCGTGCGGCGCTCCCCGATGCGGTCGCCGGCGGCATCGCCGCCGCGCGCACGCCCCCGACCGGCCCGGTGCGCCTGGGCGTCGCGAGCCCCGTCCTCTCGGGTCCGGCGCCCGATGCCGACGTCGCGGTGACGCCCGCCGGCGTGGAGCGGGCCACCGACGCGGATGTAGTCGGTGAACCGGTAGCCACCGGGACCGTAGACGAAGAGGTTGGTCTGGTAGCCCACCGGCGTCATGAACGCCGTCGACGCGGCGAAGGTCACCGCGAGCACGAAGGCGAAGGGGTTGCCGCCGACCTGTGTCGCTACCTCCGCGGCGACCGGCACGAGCAGGACGACGCTGGCGTTGTTCGAGATGACGTTCGTGAGCAGCGCCGTCGTGACGTAGACCAGGCCGAGCACGAGGACGGCCGGGAGCGCCGGCGCCACGGCGACCAGCGCGCTGGCGAGGAAGTCCGCGCCGCCGGTCTGCTCGAGCGCGATGCCCAGCGGGATGACCCCCGCGAGCAGGAAGATGACGTCCCACTGCACGGCGTCGTACAGTTCGGCGGGCTTCAGACAGCCCGTGAGCACCATTGCGAGCGCGCCCGCGAGCGCGGCGACGACGATGGAGAGGACGCCAGCGGCGGCGAGGCCGACGACGCCGGCCACGATGCCGATGGCGACGGGCGTCTTCGACCGGCGGAAGTCCGGGCGCTCTACCTCCTGTGCGACGATGAAGCCCGGGTTCGCCGCGAGGCGCTCGATGCCGTCGGCCGTCGCCTGGACGAGCAGGGTGTCCCCCACGCGGAGGGGCACGCGGTCCATGCGCTCGCGGAACAGGTCGGGCCCGCGCGAAACGTCGAACTCGCCAGCGACTCGCTGGCGAGCGGCGACCCCGGCCCGACGACCACCTCGACGAGGTTCTGTCGCGACTCGGCCGTCTCCAGTTCGGCCTCGTCGACGGTGACGTCGGGGACCACCTCGAGGCCCTCGACGTCCAGCAGGTCGACGAGCGTGTCCCGGTCGGTCCGGAGCGCGAAGACGTCGCCGGCGCGGACGACCCGCTGGCCCAGCGGTTCGAGGAACGTCTCGCCCTCGCGGACGAGCATG
>JBDGTC010000062.1:2521-17916 GCA_042217215.1 Halobacteriaceae archaeon | reverse complement strand
TCGCGTACAAGGACTTCGCGGGCGCCACCGTCGTCCACGCGCTGGGCGGCATCGCCGGCCTGACCGCGGCGTGGATGGTCGGTCCCCGGGCGGGCCGCTTCGACGAGGACGGCAACGCCCGGCCGATCCCGGGTCACTCCATCCTCTTCGCGGTGCTGGGGACCCTCATCCTGGCCTTCGGGTGGTACGGGTTCAACGTCGGCACGCAGGCCACCATCCTCACCGGCGAGGGCGAGTTCCTGGGTGCGGCGCTGGGTCGCGTCCTCCTGAACACGACGCTCGCGATGGGCGTCGGCATGATGGCCTCGACGCTGACGACGACGGTCGTCGAGGGCAAGCCCGACCCGCTGTTCGCGGCCAACGGTCTGCTCGCGGGGCTCGTCGCCATCACCGGCGCCTGCGCACACGTGACCTGGGTCGGCGCCGTGGTCATCGGCCTCGTCGGCGGCGTCCAGACCCCGCTCGTGTACAGGTGGGTCGTGGACCACCTCAAGATCGACGACGTCTGTGGCGTCTTCGCGGTCCACGGCAGCGCCGGCTTCGTCGGGACCATCATGATCCCGTTCTTCGACACGGCCGGCTTCTCGACGAGCCAGCTGGCGATGCAGGTCGCGGGCAGCGCGGTCATCGCCGTGTGGACCGTCGCGACCACGGTCGTCACGCTCCGCGTCGTCGGCGCACTCGTCGGCCTCCGCGTCGACGAGGACGAGGAGGCCCAGGGGCTCGACCAGGGCGAGCACGGTATCTCGGCGTACCCCGAGTTCACCGTCGAGAGCGGCGGCGAGGTGCCCACGGGCACCCCGGCCGCGCCCGACGGCAGCGGCGAACCTGCGGCGACCGACGGCGGTTTCCCGACCGCCGCCGAACCGACCGACGACGTGCGAGGTGACAACTGATGACAGATACAGACGGCGTCAAGCTGGTGATGGCGATCGTGCGACCGGACAAGCTCTCCGCGGTCAAGGAGGCCCTCGCGGAGGTCGGTGCGCCCTCGCTGACGGTGACGCAGGTGTCCGGGCGCGGCACGCAGCCCGCCCGCACCAGCCAGTACCGCGGCGAGGAGTACGTGGTCGACCTCCACCAGAAGGCGAAGGTCGAGTGCGTGGTCGCCGACGTCCCCGCCGAGGACGTCGTCGACGCCATCGCGGAGGCGGCCCACACGGGCGAACCCGGCGACGGCAAGGTGTTCGTCCTGCCGGTGGAGTCAGCGCGTCAGATCCGGACCGGGAAGACCGGGATGGAGGCCGTCTGAGTCGGCCGCCGGCGCCCGACCCCGCGCGGTCGAACCGGTGATGCAGTAGACTCTTTTCGGCGACCGGCCAACGTCCGGCCATGACACACGACCGGTCGCGCGCGCTCTACGACCGCGCGCTCTCGGTGCTCGCCGGCGGCGTCAACTCCTCGGTCCGCGCCACGCGCCCGTACCCCTTCTTCGTGGAGTCGGGCGACGGCGCCCACGTCGTCGACGCCGACGGCACCCGGTACCTCGACTACGTGATGGGCTACGGCCCGCTCCTCCTCGGCCACGACATGCCCGACCGCGTCGAGGCGGCGGTCCAGTCGGCCGCCAGCGCCGGCCCGATGTACGGCGCGCCCACGGAGGTCGAGGTCGAACTCGCGGAGTTCGTCGCCCGCCACGTCCCGAGCGTCGAGACGCTGCGCTTCGTCAACTCCGGCACGGAGGCGACCGTCTCGGCGGTCCGGCTCGCGCGGGCGGTCACCGGCCGCGACACGATCGTCGTCATGCAGGGTGGCTACCACGGCGCCCAGGAGTCGACCCTCGTCGAGGGCAGCCCGGACTCCCCCGAGCCCTCCAGCCCCGGCATCCCGCAGTCCTTCGCCGATCACACCATCCCGGTGCCGTTCAACGACGAGGCGGCGATCACCCGCGTGTTCGAGGAGCACGGCGAGGACATCGCCTGCGTCCTCACCGAGCCGATCCTCGCGAACCACGGCATCGTGATGCCCCGGGAGGGCTACCACGACCACCTCCGCACGCTCTGTGACGACCACGGCGCGCTCCTCGTCTTCGACGAGGTCATCACCGGCTTCCGCGTCGGCGGCCTCTCCTGTGCGCAGGGGAAGTTCGGCGTCACCCCCGACCTCACCACGTTCGCGAAGGTCGTGGGCGGCGGCTTCCCGGTCGGTGCGGTCGGCGGTCCCGCCGAACTGATCGAGGAGTTCACGCCCAGCGGCGACGTGTTCCAGTCCGGGACCTTCTCCGGCCACCCGGTCACGATGGCCGCCGGTCTCGAGACCCTGCGCTTCGCGGCAGACGAGGGCGTCTACGACCACGTGAACGCGCTGGGCGAGCGCCTCCGCGAGGGCCTCGCGGACGTCGTGGCCGAGCACGCCCCGAGCTACACCGTCGTCGGCACCGACTCGCTGTTCAAGGTCGTCTTCTCCCGCGACGGCGACCCACAGACCGGCGCCTGTCGCGCCGGCTGCCGCCAGGACCCCGACTGCGACCACTACGGGGACTGCCCCGCGGACGGGAGCGACGTCGACGACGCCGCGACCGAGCGCTGGGAGCGCCTCTTCTGGCCCGCGATGCGCGACCGCGGCGTGTTCCTCACCGCGAACCAGTTCGAGGCGCAGTTCGTGAGCTACGCCCACACCGCCGAGGACGTCGACGAGACCGTCGCGGCCTACGAGGACGTGCTCTCCACGCCGGGCCTCGCGCCGTAGTCGCACGGCCCCTCGCCGCCCGCCACCGCCGCTGCCGCTGCCCCGACTCGACCGCACACTTTTCTCGCCGCCGCGAGTGGTGACGGCCGATGGTCGCAGACGCCCCGGACTCGGCCCCCTCGACCGTCGACGTCGACTCGCGGTGGTGGTACTGGATCGCCGCCTCGCCGGTGGCCATCGGTCTCGCCTTCCTCGTGAGCGTCGCCGTCTTCGTCACGGTCCTCGCGGGCGTGCTGGCCCGCGGCGGCCAGCCCCCGGGCGTCGACCCCCTCCCCGGCCCGTCGCACGGCGTCTGGGTCGAGCCGACCCTCGGTCCCCTCGCGCTCGCCGCCCTCGCCGCCGTCGGGACCGCGGTCCTGGTCGTCGTGCTGGTCTGCCCGCTCGCGATGTACCGCGACGCGACCGTGATCGCCCGCGAGCACGGCGAGTGGCAGCCCGACCCGGTGTTCTGGGCCGTCGTCGGCGGCGTCGGGGTGTTCGTGACGGCGCTGCAGTTCGGCGGGGCGGTGTACTACCTGTGGCGGCGGCATCGGGCGGTTGGGGTGCCGTAGGCTGGCGGTGGGTCGGGCGTCGCTCGTGGCCTCGCTTGCCGCCCCGTGCGGTCGGCGTGTCGGCGGCCTGCCGGCCGCCTCCCGCCGACCGTCTCGAGGCACGAGCGTCCCGGTCGGCGCGCGCCGTGCGCGCCGACACGGGCGCTCGCGCCTCGCGCTCGAAACCCGTTTCAACCTCCACCCCCACCCACGACCATGAGCGGACGCGGGTCTCGTGACGTCACCATCGCCTCCCGGGGCTCGGCGCTGGCCCTCGCCCAGACCGGCCAGATCGCCGACGCCCTCCGGGACCGCCGCTACGACGTCGACGTCCTCGAGGTCCAGACCACGGGCGACGAACTCGACGAACAGCGCATCCAGGAGCTCGGCACCACCGGTGCGTTCGTCCGCAGCCTCGACGACCACGTCCTCGCCGGCGACGCCGACCTCGCCGTCCACTCGATGAAGGACATGCCGACCGAGTCCCCCGCGGAGCTGGCCGTGGCAGCCGTCCCCGAGCGCGCGTCGGCGGGCGACGTGCTCGTCACCCCGGACGGCGCCGCCCTCGAGGACCTCCCCCGCGGCGCGACCGTCGGCACGTCGAGTCTCCGCCGCCGCGCCCAGCTGCTCGCCGAGCGCCCCGACCTCACGGTCGCGCCGCTGCGGGGCAACGTCGACACCCGCCTCGAGAAGCTCCTCGCGCCCTCCCTCCAGGCCGAGCACGAGCGCCGCCTCGCGGCTGAGGAAGGTGGCGAGGCGGAAGCCGGGGACACCCGAGCCGACGCGGACCCCGGAGACGGCGAGTCCGTCCGCGGCGGCATCGACGGTGCCGACGGCGGCGGCTCCGGGGACACGGCGGGCCAGGACGCCGACGACGCGGACGAACCGGCCTTCGACAGCACGGTCGACGAGTGGTTTCAGGACCTGAGCGAGCTCGAGCGCCGGGCGCTGGGCCGCGAGGTCGAGACGCCCTACGACGCCGTCGTCCTCGCCGCGGCGGGCCTCGAGCGCAGCGGGCTCGTCCACGCGGTCCCGACCCACCGCCTCGACCCCACCGCGTTCCTCCCCGCGCCCGGCCAGGGCGCGCTCGCCGTCGTCGGCACCGACGAGGACCTCGTCGAGCGGGTGCGGTCCGTGCTCGACGACCCGCGGAGCCGGCTCGAGACCTCCGTCGAGCGCGCCGTGCTCGCCGGGGTCGGCGGCGGCTGCGTCGCGCCCATCGGCGTGTACGCCCGCCTGAAGGGCGCGGTCGTCCACGTCCAGGTGCGGGTGCTCGGGACCGACGGGGAGACGGCCGTGAGCGAGAGCCGCGACCTCCCGGTCGAGCGACCGGTCGAGGCCGCACGAGACCTCGCCGCCGACCTCCGCGAGCGCGGCGCCGCCGACCTCGTGGCGGCAGCCCGCGAGGAGCGCGACGCCGGCAGCGACGGCCCCGGCGACGACCCGCGGGGGAACGGACCATGACCGGGGACGGGTCGCCCCGGCACGGGGCCGAGGCGACGGACGACGGTCTCCCCGGCAGGCCGACGACCGCCGAGCCGGGCGTGGTCTACCTCGTCGGCAGCGGCCCCGGGGACCCGGAGCTGCTGACCGTGAAGGCTGCGCGCCTGCTCGCGGACTGCGACGTCGTGCTCCACGACCACCTGCCCGGTCCCGACATCATCGACGAGATACCGCCCGAGAAGCGCGAGGACGTGGGCAAGCGCCCCGACGGCGAGTCGACCGCGCAGTCGTCCATCAACGACCGCCTCGTCGAACTCGCCGAGGCCGGCAACTCCGTCGTCCGGCTGAAGGGCGGCGACCCGTTCGTCTTCGGCCGCGGCGGCGAGGAGCTGGAGCACCTCGCGTCCCGCGGCGTGCCGGTCGAGGTGGTGCCCGGGGTCACCTCCGCGCTCGCCGCGGGCGGCGTCGCGGGCATCCCGGCGACCCACCGCGAGCACGCCTCGAGCGTCACGCTCGTCACCGGCCACGAGGACCCCACGAAGGACGAGTCCGCGGTCGACTGGGCGGCGCTCGCGGCCACCGGCGGCACGCTCGTCGTCCTGATGGGGGTCGGCAAGCTCCCCGACTACACCGCCGCACTGCTCGATGCCGGCATGGACCCGGACACGCCCCTCGCCCTCGTCGAGCGTGGCACCTGGCCCGACCAGCGCGTCCTCGTCGGCACGCTCGGGGACGCGGTCGCGCTCCGCGACGAGAACGACGTCGATCCGCCGGCCGTCACCGTCGTCGGCGAGGTGGCGGCGACGCGCGAGCGGGTGCGTGACGTCCTCGCGAACGAGCTGGACGCGCCGCCGGAGCCGACCGGCGATCCGCCATGAGTGAGACCCGGCCATGAGCGACGATAGCCCCCGCGTCGCCGTCTTCCGCCCCGACGACGGCCGCCTCGCGGACGCGGCCGACCGCCTCCGCGAACTCGGCGCCGAGCCGGTCCCCGACCCGATGCTCGCCGTCGAGCCCACCGGCGCGACACCCGTGTCGGACGCGACGTTCGTCGTCTTCACGAGCACCACGGGCGCGGACCTCGTCGCGGAGGCCGGGTGGTCGCCCGAGGGCGCGACGGTCTGTGCCATCGGCGCGTCCACCGCCGACGCGCTCCGCGGGCACGGCTACCCCGTCGACGTCGTCCCCGAGGCGTACTCCTCGGCGGGCCTGGTCGGGGCCCTCGCCGACCGCGTCGACGGCGCGCGGGTCGAGGTCGCTCGGAGCGACCACGGGAGCGACGTGCTCCTCGAGGGCCTCGCGGACGCGGGCGCGACCGTCCACGAGACCGTCCTGTACCGGCTGGTCCGGCCGCCCGGAGGCGGCGCGTCGGCGGCCCGCGCCGCCGCGGGCGACCTGGACGGCGCCTGCTTCACCTCCTCGCTCACCGTCGAGCACTTCCTCGCGGCCGCGGCCGAGCGCGGCGTCCGCGACGCGGCGGTGACGGCGCTCGTCGACGACGCGGTGGTCGGCGCCATCGGGGAGCCGACCCGCGAGACGGCGGCCGACCGCGGCGTCGACGTCGACGTCGTCCCCGACCGTGCGAGCGTCGACGCCCTGCTCCGTGCGGTCGTCGAGGCTGCGCGTGACCGGGACGCTGTGAGCGCCGATTCCGGTGCCGACCCCGCGGGCGACGACGCCGGCGACTGAGCTGCGGCGCGGTCGCTTCGGGCCCCCGGTCGGCGAGTTTTAAGCCGGAGAGCGCACAACTCCCGGTCGATGACAGGGGAGTTCCCCGTCCCGGCGCTCGCCCACCGTGCGCGGGTGTCCGCGACGGCCCTCCTCGAGGCCCGGCGCGTCCTCGTCGCGGCCCACACCGACGCCGACGGCCTCACGAGCGCGGCCGTCGCGGCCGCGGCGCTCGCGCGGGCGGGCGTCGACCACGAGGTCCGCTTTGTCGACCAGCTAGACGCCGACGCGCTCGCGGCCGTCGGCGAGTCGACCGCCGCAGACCCGGGTGCCGACACCGTCTTCCTCGTCGACTTCGGGAGCGGACAGCTCCCCGAGGTCCTCGCCGCGGCAGACCGCCACGCCTTCACCCCGGTCGTGGCCGACCACCACCAGCCCGCCGACGCCGGCGAGCGGGGGCCACTCGCCACACACTGCAACCCGCTCCTCGAGGGGCTGGACGGCGCGACCGAGCTCTCGGGGGCGGGGGCGACGTATCTCGTCGCGCGGGCGCTCGCCGGGGCCGGCCCGGACAGCGGGGACCGCCCGACGTCGGCCTGGGGTGAAGGCCCCGGCCGCGAGATCCCGCTCGCGCGCGAGGGCGGCGGGCCCACGGGCGTGCCCCCCGACCCCGGGAACCGCGACCTCGCGGCGCTCGCGGTGGTCGGCGCCGTCGGCGACCGGCAGGTCGACGACGGCCTCGCGGGGGCGAACCGGGCGGTGGCGGCGGAGGGCGAGGCGGTCGGCGCGCTGGCCACCGCGCGGGACCTCGCGCTGTTCGGACGCCAGACCCGTCCGCTCCCCGACCTGCTCGCGTACGCGAGCGACCCGCGGATTCCGGGCATCTCCGACGACCGCGCCGGCGCGGCGGCGTTCCTCTCGGGACTCGACCTCGACCTCCGGGCCCGGCGGGCCGGGTCAGATGGCGTCGCCGGGGACGCTGCGGCCGCCCGTCCGGCCGACGCTGGCGAGACGGTCGACGGGTCGCGGGCGTGGCGCCGCTGGGTGGACCTCGACCCCGACGAGCGCCGGACCGTCGCGAGCGCGCTCATGCGACACGCGGTCTCACGCGGTGTGGCGCCCGGCGCCGTCGAGGGGCTCGTCGGGACGGCGTACACCCTGCCGGCCGAGCCCGCGGGAACCGAGCTCCGCGATGCGATGGAGTTCTCCACGCTCCTGAACGCGACCGCGCGGTACGAGCGCGCGCCGGTCGGGCTGGCGGTGTGCCTCGGCGACCGCACGGACGGCCTTGCCACCGCCCGGGACCTGCTCGCGACACACCGCCGGAACCTCTCTACGGGCATCGAGTACGTGCGCAGCGAGGGCGTGACCCGCGAGGCGAACGTCCAGTGGTTCCACGCCGGCGACGAGATTCGCCCCACGGTCGTGGGCATCGTCGCCGGCATGGCGGTCGGGACCGCCGGCATCGACCGCGGAACGCCCATCGTCGGCTTCGCCGAGAAGGCCGACGGCGCGGTGAAGGTCTCCGCCCGCGGGACCGGCGGCCTCGTGCGACGTGGCCTCGACCTCGCCGCGGCGATGGGGACGGCCGCCGCGGCCGTCGGCGGCGAGGGCGGCGGTCATGACGTCGCCGCCGGAGCGACCATCCCGGCGGGCGCGGAGCGGGCGTTCGTCGACCGCGTCGACGGGGTCGTCGGCGAGCAACTGGACTGAGGGCACGCCGAGGCCGAATCACGGGAGACGGCACGGTCCCGAGTCACGGGTGGACGGTGCCGCCCCAACGTCACCCGTGGGCCCCGACGTCCCCCGCGTCATCGCACCCCTCACCCCGAACATATAGAGGGGTCGACCCCTTCACCCCGGGACATGAGCATGAACTGCCCGGACTGCGGGAACGACACAAGCCGGGTAGTCGACTCGCGGCCCATCAACGACGGGACGGCGGTGCGCCGCCGCCGGGAGTGTGCGTCCTGTGGCTTCCGCTTCACGACCTACGAGCGAACGGAGTGGGACGTCCAGGTCAAGAAGAGCGACGGGACCATCGAGCCGTTCAGCCGCGGGAAGCTCCGCGCCGGCATCGAGCGCGCGGTGGAGAAGCGCCCCGTGACCGAGGCCCAGATCGAGGACATCGTCGACGACGTGGAGCGCGGCCTGCGCGAGCAGGACAGCCGCATCGTGGACTCCACCGTCGTCGGGGACATGGTCTCCGAGCGGCTCCACGAACTCGACTCCGTCGCGTACCTCCGCTTCGTCTCCGTCTACCGCGCGTTCTCGGACCCCGAGGAGTTCCGCCGCGAACTCGACGAGGTCCTCGAGAACGGCCCAGAGCCCGCCGTCGCGACGGAGGGCGGTCCCGAAGCGCGGGAGGGAGCCACCGACGGCGCGGCCGACGAGTCACCTTCGGGTGCGCGGGCTGAGGACGAGTCCACCGAAAGTGCCCCGCGGGCGTCGTCGGCTGACGCTGACGCCGATTCGGCCCCCGACCGGTGACAGCCCCGAGACGCCGGACCACCCTGCTTTTGCCCCTCGCCGACCGACGGCGACCATGTCCGCACCCGACCCTGACGCCCTCGACCCCGAGACCTTCGACGAGGAGAAGTACCGCGACTACTTCCCACTCCTCCAGCGCGCGTACAAGGACGCCTTCGAGGAACTCAACGGGCCGTACGACTCGACGCTGGTCCACGCCGTCGACCAGCAGATCCTGAACGAGAGCGAGCCGTTCTACGAGGGGGACGGCGAGTTCCGCATCGAGCTGCCCGACGACCCCGTCGACCGCGTGGACGACGTCGTGGCCGACCGGGCGCGCGTCGCCGACCTGCTCGACCGATACGTCGCGGAGCTCGAGCGGCAGCTCCAGGTCACCTTCGGGTTCGGGACGCCCGAGGGCGGGGACCCCGACGACCCACCGTCCGGCGACCGGGCGGCCGGCGACGCCGCGGCCGCGGAGACGACGCGCGGAGACGACGGCGATGGCCCCGACGGAAAGCCCTAAGCGGCTGCGCGGTCATTCCACCTGCATGAGCGCCGACAGCCGACAGGGCGACGACGACCTGGAGGAGCGGGTGGCGAACTTCCTCCGTCGCAACTTCCCGCAGATCCAGATGCACGGCGGCAGCGCGGCGATTCAGGACCTCGACCGGGAGGCCGGCGAGGTGCGCATCCAGCTCGGCGGTGCCTGCAGCGGGTGTGGCATCTCGCCGATGACCATCCAGGCCATCAAGAGCCGGATGACCCAGGAGATCGCGGAGATCGACACGGTCATCGCCGACACCGGCATGGAGGGCATGGGCGGCGGCGACGCCGGCCCCTCCTTCCCCGGCGAGACCGCCGACGACGCGGACGCCGCGAGCGAGGACACGACACCCGACGCCCCGTTCTGACCGGCGGCCGCGCCCCTCGCCGCCCCGTACGCCGCTTCCGCTAGTCCTCGGTCCAGTAGTAGATGTCCTCCCTGGGTGCCTCACAGTCCGGGCACCGCTCGGGCATGTCGTCGATGTCGCCCATCGCGCCGCAGGCCGAGCACCGCCACATGAGCTCCGCCTCCCCGTACTGGGGCCCGGGGTGCTCGTGCTCGACCGACATGGCCTCCATGCCGGCCTCGGTCGTGACGTAGAACCCGTTCCCGTCGAACCCGCGGATGATCCCGAGGGCCTGTCCGTCCTCGTTGTAGATCGTCGTGCCGATGGTCGCCGGGAGGTCTCGCTGGTCTGCCATGGTGTGGGGTACGGTCCCACGGTGGGTAAAGGTGGGTGCAAGGCGAGGGTCGAGCGGCCCGGTCGGCGCGCGAGGCGTGAACGGAGTGAGAGCCTCGGGACGAGCGAGCGGCGAAGCCGCGAGCGCGCCGACCCCGCCGCGACGACCCTCGAGACGGTCAGCGGGAGGCGGGTGAGCACCGCGAACCCGCCGACACGCCGATCGCGCGGTGAGCGAGGCCGAGCGATAGCGAGGCCTCGAGACCGAGGCCGGGGAGGAGCAAAGCGACGACCCGGCCGAGGCAGCGGTGCGGCTGTCGGATAGCGCGAGCCGGCGGTAACGCGCAACTGCGCTGTCCTTCGTCCGGTACTGACTGCGCTGGCCCGGGCGACCCTCCGGGGATCGGTGAGCGAGGTCCCGGCGTCTGGTCGCTTCACGACGGGGGCTCGAACCATCCGATACCCGCACAGCTCCTCGGGCGTGTCGGTGCCTTGCCGGGCACCTCCCGCCCTCGGTCTCGAAACTCTCGCGTCGTGGTCGCTGCGCTTGCGCAGCGACCCGCTCGCTCCAGCCTCGCTCTACATGAAGTCCCCGAGACTCGACGGCCGGTTCTTGTCGTTCTCGAAGAGGCTCTCCAGCGTGCGCTCGAGGATGTCGAGGCGCTGGTTCGTGTACTCCCGCGCGCCGTACTCCCGCGCCACGCGCAGCGAGGTGTCCATGTACTTCGCCACCGACCCCTCGTGGACCGTCAGCGTCACGTCGCCGCCACACTCCCGGCAGTCGCGGGTCAGCGGCGGGCGGCGGAACGACTCCCCGCAGTCGAGACACCGCACCTCCTGGCCCGCGAACGCCCGGAGGTTGCCGATGAGGTCCGGGAGGAAGTGGTACTCGATGATTCGCTCGGCGACGTCCGTCTCGTCCGTGCACCGGAGCTTCCGCGCGAGCTCGAGCTGGGCGTCCATCTTGGTCTCCATCTCAGCGAGGGTCTTGTACGCCGAGAGGTCCGGCCCGAGCGCGATGCCGCCGGTGTCGTGGGTGTGGTCGAAGCCGGCGTACTGGCGGTCGGTGCCGAGCGTGTCCTCCGCGATGGTGACGTCGACCGCGTCGGGGTCGACCATCTCGCAGGTCGCCTCGTAGAACTCCCGGGGGTAGGCGTCCACGACGTCCATGTTGTGGGCCTCGTCGTCGATCTCGGTGGGGTCGATGCGCGAGGACATGACCAGCGGCGCGTCCATCGTCCCGCCGCGGCGCTCGGGGAGGAACTCCTTCGAGAAGTTGAGCAGGCCGTCCATGAGGAGCATGACGCAGTCCTCGTCGCCATCGCAGTTGCGCCTCTTGGCGGCGTGAAAATACGGGTGCGCGTACCCCACCGCCGCGCTCGTGAACCCGACGACGCGACCCACCACCGCCGCACTGGTGTGGGGCGCGAGGCCGAAGACGAGTTCGCCGACGAGGTCGTCGCGCTCCTCGACCCCGTAGTACGGCTCGGCGTCGTAGTACGACTCGAGGAGGTCGTCGACGAAGTCCGCGGTGTCGAGCATGTGCTGGGCGGCGCCGTCCGAGAGGACGACGTCCTGGACCTTCAGGTGGACGAGCTGGTCGTCGTGGACGAGCGCCTCGCCGTGGACGTCCTCCTCGTAGCCCAGGCCCCGGAGCGCGTCGGCGCTCACGTCGATCTCCGCGGGCCGGACCGCCGTGAGCGGGAGGTCCGTCATGTCGTAGCGCACGGTGCCGTCCTTGAACGCGCTCACGCCGTGCTTCGCGCGCAGGACGCCCTTCTCGATGGGCTCGGGGACCTTCGACGCGGAGGTGAGCCCCTTCACCCCCTTCAGGATCTCGAAGGCGTTCTCGCGCTCGGCGACGCCGTCGAGGGCGTCGCGGTAGACGTCCCGCAGGTCGAGCTCCCACCACCGCGTGGAGGACACCTCGCGCTCGCACCGCGGGCACTCCACGCGGCCGGACTCGTCGGGCGCACAGACCACGCCGCAGTCGTCGCACTCGAAGTGGCGCTCGGTGCGCGCACCGCAGTCCCGACAGCGGGGCCAGTAGGTCTCCGCGCCGCAGTCCGGACAGCGCCGGACGCCGAGCTGGACCGAGATGCGCCCCTGGACGTCGTTGAGCTCCGCGGCGTGGGTCGAGGCCGCGCTGACGTCGCGCTGGTCGCCGCCCGCCTCGCCGATGGGGAAGAGGGTGTGGACCGCGGGCGAGAGCTCCCGGCTCTCGGATTTCTCGGGCCGGCCCATCCGCGCCCCGATGCGGGTGGGTGCGCGCTCGCGGACGGTGAACGGCGCGACCTCGTTCACCGCGCGCATCGCGCTGTCGGCCTCCCTGGCCGCGTCGGAGAGGTCGGCGCGCTCCCACTCGCGCTCGAGGGCGGGGGTCACCCCGACCGACCGGGCGAGGGGCACCCAGTCAGGGACGACGAGGCCGTCGTCGGTCTGCCGGTGCTCGACGAGGAGCGCCTCGAGGGTCTCGCGGACCGCGTCGTCGGCCGGGAGGTGCAATTCGCCGGGGTCGGCCGGGTCGACGGGAGCGGTGGCGTCCCGCCCGTCCGCTGTGACCGTCCCGCCGTCTGCCGTCGCAGCGTCGCTCCCGCCGTCGCCGTCGCCACCACGCTCCCCAGCCGCCGGTCGCCGCACCGTCCCGGCCGCCAGCGCGTCCGCGAGCCGGTCCACGGCCGCGACGTCCACGTCGTGGAACAGGTAGGTGTACACGGGGTGGAGCGGGGCGTCGTGGTCGGTGGCCCACGCGAGGGCCTGCGCGGCGGTCGGGTCGTCGAGGTCGACGTACGGCGAGTCGCGGAGCGCCTGCACGTTCGCGCCCGCCGCCGCGAGGTCCTGCTCCCACCACTCGCGGACGTACGCCGCGGGCGCGAGCGGGTGGTTGTTCTCCACGAACTCGCCGTAGTTCACGAGGTACTCCCCGAGGTCGAGGATCTTCTCGACGCCGTTCCTGACCTCCAGGGCCTCTGCGGGATCGTCGATCCGGCGGACCTCGCCGTTCGCGAGGCGGACGGTCGGCCCCTCGATCGAGTCCACGGGGACCACGCCCGCCGCCTTCCCCGGGCGCTCGGTCTTGATCTGGGTCCCGGTCGCGAGGAAGTCGTCGACCAGGTGCATCGTCGCGGGATGGACGCCGGCGGTCGCGAAGCCGTGGTTGCGCGCGCGGCCGTAGCGCAGGCGGAACCCCCCCTCCGTCGAGGGGTGGCCGAACACCGGTCGGCCGGCGATCAGGTCCCGGAGGTACTTCTTCGACGGCTCGACGCGGGGCGGTCCGTCGGGGGCGTCGGCGTCCCCGGACTCGTCGTCGGCACTCCCGCCGTCGTCCGCGGCCGCGTCGTCGCCCCCCTCGTCCCCGTCGTCTTCCCCGATGGTGCCGTCGATGAGGTCCTGAAGCCAGGGCCAGTCGACCTCCTCGAGGTCGCTCGTGTAGCGCTGGATCTTCGGGGCCTTGAGCGCGATCCCCTCCGCGAGCACGAGACACATCCCGCCGCGGGGGGAGTTGGTGTCGATGCGCTCGAGGTCGCGAAAGCCCGAGACCTCCTCCTGACCCGTCGCCTCCCCGTCGAGCATGATCGGGCAGTTCCGGGCGATGAACTTGGTCTCCTCGTCCTTCGGGGAGTACTGGAGGCCGGTCTCCGAGTCGTAGAGGTCGACCTCCTCGGCGTAGCGTTCGACCTCCTCGTCGCGGGGCTCGAACTCCTCGATGCCGAGCAGCGAGCGCGCGTAGTCCGCGACGAGCACGGAGAGCGCCTGGGCGGTCCCGCCCGCCGAGCGGATCGGGCCGGCGTAGAAGACCGAGATGAACTCGGTGCCGTCGTCGTTCTCCAGTAACTCGACGCGATCGATGCCCTCGATCGGCGCGGCGACGACGCCCTCGGTGAGGAGCGCGACCGCGGTCCGGACCGCGCCCTCGACCTTGCCCGCGCGGGTCTCGTAGTCGCCGACGCTCCCCTCGACGAAGTCCTCGACGAGTTCGAGGGCGGCCTCCTCGCGGCTCATCTCGCCCTCGAGGTCGCGGACGCGCTCGGCGACGCCGTCGATGCCGAGGATGTTCTCGACCCGATCGGCCATGTCCTTCGCGACCGGGATCTCGACCTCGGGCTCGGGATCCTCGCCGCGGGTCCTGGCCTCGCTCGCGAGGTCGAACGCCCGGTCCAGGCGGGTTTCCAGTCGTTCGAAGTACTCGGCGTCCTCGGGGCGCATCGTGATGGCTCTCCTACGGTACTGCCGGCGCGCTAATGAGGATTGTGTTCGGGCTCCGGGACGGGACACCGCCCCACGCCGCGACTCACTCGCCGAGGGGCCAGAGGTCGAGGTCGGTCGCGGCGTCCCGCTCGCGCTCGAGCGTCGTGTCGAACTCCCGGAGGTAGATTTCGCCCGCGAACACGGTCGCGCGGTCGAGGTGGCCGGCGAGCGACTGACCCGACGGCCGGGAGAGGACGGCGTGCGTGTGTGCGAACGGCTCGCCGTCGAGGAGCGAGACGTTCCCGACGCAGGAGGCCACCTCGAGGGGTTCGGCGAACTCGACGGAGTTGTACTCGAAGTCGTCCTGGTCGTAGAAGAGGATCTCGGCGTCCTGGACCGCGCCCATCGCGACGAACCAGGCGGCCTCGATGCCCTCCTCGGCCGCGAACGACTCGATCTCCTCGCGCCAGTCCGACCCGTGGTCGAGGCGGGCGACGAACTCCCGCCCGCCGGTGACTTCGCGGTAGTCCATGCGTGTGCGGACGGCTGGCGGCGGCAAAAAACCCGCGCCCCCCACCGGCCCCCTGCCGGACGCGGCCGAGCACAGCTCGAGTGGCGCGGCCAGCGTCGTGGGGGTATTGCCCGCCCCGATTCGGGGTCGGAGTCGGGCGAGATTCGCGTCCCCGGACGTCGTCTCTCGGCGAGATTCGCGTGCTATCGCCAGGAGGCGAGCGAGGTCGCGGCGTCGGCCGATACGGAGACCCACGCCTCGTCGCGGGAGATGTCGGCGATCACGAACCGGGATTCGCGACCGTCGTCGTCGACCGACGCCATGACGTCGGGACCGAACGGGCCAGATCCGCCGGGTGCCGTCGTGTCCGAGGGCATGTTACGTGGTACAACGTGACAACCGATACTTAAGCCCGTCGGATCGACGGTCGGCCGTCCGTGGGGAGAGAGAACGTGGCGTCGAAATCCAGTTGATTAATATCCGAAGAGGGACAAGGGCGTGGTATGTCCAAGAGTGCAGCGCAGTCGGCCGACTCGGAATCCGAACAGGACGTCGACGCGGACCAGGACGGAGAGACCCCGGACGTCGAGGAGGACCTCGTCACGGAAGAGCTCCGCATCGACGGCATCTGCGGCGTCTACTGACGATGGGCACGACGGTCCGGACGCCAGC
>JBDGTC010000062.1:0-2511 GCA_042217215.1 Halobacteriaceae archaeon | reverse complement strand
ACGTCAAGTATCGACGCGAGTCGGGTTTCGGACTCGTCTACGAGCACGAGAACTACGGCCACGAGGACGCCTCCCTCTACGAGGTGAACGAGACGGTCGTCGACGTGCTCGAGTACGTCGGCGACGGCACGGACCGCGACGACGTCGAGGGAGAGTTCTCCGCGGACGTCGTCGACGCCCTCGTGGATCGCGGCTTCCTGACCCATGGCCGGTGAAACCACGAGCGGCGCGCCGCTGCGCGCGCCCGTCACGATCACCTGGGAGGTTACTCTCGGCTGCAACCTCCACTGCGACCACTGTCTCTCGGGCAGCGGGCCCGGCCACCAGCGCCCGGGCGAGCTCACCACCGAGGAGGCCAGAGACTTCGTCGCGGAGCTCGACGAGATGGACGTCTTCCAGGTCAACATCGGCGGCGGAGAGCCGTTCATCCGCGACGACATCTTCGAACTCCTCGGCGAGCTCACCGATCGCGGCATCTCGACCTGCGTGAGCACGAACGGGACGCGCCTCGACGAATCCACGCTCGACCGGCTGGAGGCGATGGACCCGCTCTATCTCCAGGTGAGCATGGACGGACTCCGGGAGGAGAACGACGCGATCCGCGGTGAGGGCGTCTTCGACGAGGTCCAGGACGCGCTAGACCGACTCGAGGAGCGGGACATCGGCACGACGGTGAACACGGTCGTGACCCGCCAGAACGTCCGCGACCTCCCCGAGATCTACGACCTGGCGCGGGACCGCGGCATGGGCCTCCGGCTCAACCGCTTCCGGCCGAGCGGCCGCGGCGAGGACACCTGGGACGACTTCCGCCTCGAGCGGGAGGGAATCGAGTTCCTCCACGAGTGGCTCGACGAGCACCAGGACGTCCGAACGGGCGACTCGTTCTTCTACCTGAACGCCCTCGGCGAGGTCAGAAACGACACGCTGAAGCAGTGCGGCGCGGGCTCGTTGACCTGTCTCGTCGACCCCGTCGGCGACGTCTATCCCTGCGCGTTCACGCAGTGGGACGGCCTCGCCGCCGGCAACGTCGTCGACGACGGCTTTCGGGAGGCCTGGGGCGAGATCGCCTCGCTCCGCAGCCAGATCGACGACAACGAGGGCTGTCCCGCGGTCGCGATGGGGAGCGACGACCCGAACGGCGAGGATCCCCAGTTGCGCACCATCCTCTCCGGCGACTAGGGTCGCCATGACCGACACGGGTGAGCCGGGGCCGCCGGAGACGTCGCGGTCGCCGGAGACGCCGCGGTCGCCGGAGACGCCGGGTCGATATCGACGGCGCGACGGCGTCACCCTTCAGGGACGCCTCGTCGTCTCGCGGCGCCCGCTGACCGTCACGCGCCTCAACGCTGCGGGGGCACGGGTCGTCGAGGCGCTCGACGCGGCAGCGTATCGAACGCCCGCCGACGTCGCCGACGGTGCGGACCTCGCCGCCGACGCCGTCGCCGAACTCCTCGATCGCCTCCGCGAGCGCGGGTTCCTCGAGTGGGCGCCCGCGCGCGACCCCACCCACACCCCGCCGGTGTCCGTCGTCGTCACGACGAGGAACGCGGCCGAGCACCTCGGGGACTGTCTCGACGCGCTCGCCGCCCTCCAGTATCCGCGGTACGAGGTCGTGGTGGTCGACGACGGCTCGACGGACGGAACGGTCGATCTCGCCCGCGCCCACCCGCTCGCCGAGCGGGGGCGACTCCGGATCCTGCAGGTGGGCGCGCCCGACGAACCGCTCGGAATCGGCGCCTCGCGGACCCGTGGCGCCGCGGCCGCGGACCACGGCGTCGTCGCGTTCACGGACGCCGACTGTCGTCCGCGGCCGGACTGGCTCGCCGACCTGGTCCCGGTCCTCGCGAGCCACGACGTCGTCGGCGGGCGCGTCAGGCCACACGGCGACGGCGCCGTGGCCGCCTACGAGGGCGTCGCCTCCTCGCTCGACATGGGGTCGCGGGCGGCCCGCGTCGACCCCGACGGGTCGACGCCCTACCTCCCGACGGCGAACCTCCTCGCCCGGCGCCCGGTCGTCGAGGAGATCGGGTTCCCGGACCGGAGCGTCGCGGAGGACGTCGCGTTCTGCTGGGACGCGCTCGACCGCGGCTTCGACGTCGTCTACAGCCCGGACGGCGTGGTCGAACACGACTACCGCGACGACCTCTCGGCCTTCGCGGGCCGCAGGAGGGACTACGGCGCCTCCGAGGCGCTCCTGGCCGAGGTTCGTCCCCGGGGCGAGCGGGTGGCTGTACCGCTCGGCCCGGTGCTCGCCGCGGTCCTGCTGCTCGTGGTCGGCGCGGCCGACTGGCCGCTCGCCGGAGTCGCCGGCGTCGGCGTCGGCCTCCTCGCGGTCGGCGGCGCGGTCGCGGTCGGCGCTCGCTACCGGCGTCTCTCGCCGGTGGTCGGCCTCGCCACGATGCTCCGGAGCCGGGTCCGCGAGCGACTCTCGGAAGCGTACGCGGTCGCGACGGAGCTCACCCGATATTACAGCGTCCCGCTCGCCCTCGTCGTCCTGGTGGGCGGTCTCGC
>JBDGTC010000122.1:0-18066 GCA_042217215.1 Halobacteriaceae archaeon | reverse complement strand
ACAGCGGCTGGGAGACCATCCCGCAGACGTTCGTCGACGGCGAGTTCGTCGGCGGCAGCGACGTCCTGGCGGAGCTCGACGAGCGCGGCGAACTGGCCGAGACGCTCAACGCGTAGGTCGGGTCCCGGAGCGGGGCCCGTGTCCGGGCCGGGTCCGCAGACGCGTTCCCGGGCGGATAGCTATTTTTCGTCGTGGTGCATCTGTCGGCACATGCCCGGGACGCCGACCGTCGTCGCCGACCGCCAGTGCATCACCGGCGAGGGACCGCTGTACGACCGCGAGCGCGACCTGCTCTACTGGGTCGACATCCCCAGCGGGCGGGTCTTCCGGTACGACCCGACCACCGGCGAGCACGCACTGCATCACGAGCGGGACGGCGCCATCGGTGGCTTCACGCTCGAGGCCGACGGCGCTCTGTTGCTCTTCGAGGAGGCGGGACGTGTGGAGGTGCTCCGGAACGGGGAGACCGAGACCGTCGTCGACGGCATCGAGGGCGAGGGCGACTCGCGGTTCAACGACGTCATCGCCGACCCCGAGGGGCGGGTCTACTGCGGGACGATGCCCACCGAGGCCCGCGACGGGCGCCTCTACCGACTCGACCCGGACGGGTCGCTCACCCGCGTCCGGGACGACGTCGCGCTCCCCAACGGGCTCGGATTCACCCCCGACCTCGACGGCCTCTACTTCACGGAGAGCGAGGCGAAGGTGGTGTGGCAATACGACTACGACCGAGCGACGGGTGACCTCTCGAACGAGCGCGTCTTCGTCGACACGGCCGACGAGGCGGGCGTCCCCGACGGACTGACCGTGGACGAATCGGGGACCGTCTGGTCCGCTCGGTGGGACGGGGGCTGTCTGATCGGCTACGACGAGACCGGCGCGGCGGTCGAGCGGGTGTCGTTCCCCGCGCGCAAGGTGTCCTCGATCACCTTCGGCGGGGCGGACCTCGCGACGGCGTACGTCACGACGGCCCTCGGCCCGGCCCCGCCGTCCGGGACGGCGACAGCGGGCTCGCGCGCCGAGGAGGGCGCGGGGGCCGGTGCGCTGTTCGAACTCGACCTCGGCGTGTCCGGGCGCGCGCCGTTCCGCTCACGGATCACCACCGACGGCGGTGTCGGCGGAGACGGCGACGCCGCGTGACGAGGACCAGCGCGACGGCGTACCCCAGACAGAACCCGGCGAGATGGCCCGTCACGTTGGTGTTCGGGCCGACCGAGAAGAAGAGCAGGCCGACGCCAGCCGTCGTCACGAGGGTGCCCGCCATCACGAACGGGTGGCGGTAGCGGACCAGCGGGACGATCCCGCGAACGACCGTCCCGTGCCCGCGGTCACGACAGAGCAGGACCGTCACGGCGAGCGATGAGGCCGCGGTCGTCACCCAGACCCAGTCCGGGAGGCCGCCGATCACGGCGACCGCGGCGATCACGCTGAACACCGGCGGGGCCGACCATCGCGGGTCGACCCCCACGGGCGCGTGGACCGCCGCGGCGGCGAACAGCATCACCGGGAGGGCACCGAGGACGGCCGCCACCACGCCGGAGAACCCGACGGCGGTGCTCCCGACCGGCGAGGCCAGCGTCCCCCACGCGACCGCGAAGGGGGCACCGAGACACGCCACGGTGAGCACCTGTCTCGCCTCGCGCCGGTGGTGGACCCTGACGGCGACGCCGTAGAGCGACCCCGCTCCGACGAGGTAGGTCACGAGGTTCGTCGCGAGGTGGGCGAGCCCGTGGTGGGCGTAGCTGGAGACGAAGGCGCGTGCGACGAGGTCGGGGCGGGCGAGGCCGTCCGCAGTCACGGGGAACCGGAAGAGCGCACGGTCGACGCGGGTCAGCGGTCCGCCGGCGCGGACCGCCGCCTCGACGGCGAGCAGGACGAGCGGGACGAACACGAAGAAGGTCAGCAGGTCCGCGGTGCCGGCGCGGGCGGCGACGGCGCGAACCGCCCGCCTCGCGCCGGCGATGTCTGCGCGGAGCGCCTCGCGGACCGTCGCCATCTAGCGGGAATCGGGCCTCGGGTCGCAAATGTCTGTCGGGGCGGGTCCCTGGATCGATCCCGCGGAACCGCGTCGGCTGCGGCCCTCAGCCCGTGAGAACCGTGACGGGGTCGTCGTAGTTGAGGATGACGCGCTGGGCGGTGTCGCCGAAGATGGCCTTCCCCGTCGGCGAGCGTCGGCGTCCCGGCAGGAAGACGTGGTCGCAGTCGCGCTTGCGGGCGACGTCGAGGATGGCACCCGCGTGGTCGTCGTTCTCGACGAACACGCCCACGGCGTCGAAGTCGACGTCGCGCTCGCGGAGCACCTCGTGACCCACGTCGCGGGCGAGCCCCTCGACGGCCTCGAGGACGTCGCTGCCGCCGAAGCTCGTGTGCTCGATCTCGGCGAACCGCTCCATCGCCTCGATGTTCTCCTCGGCCTCCTCTTCGGTCATCGTGGCGACGAGGACGAGGTCTGCAGCGACTCCCTCGGCGAGGTCGCCGGCCTCCTCGAGCAGTTCGCGGTGCTGTGCGGTGTCGTCGACGACGACGAGTGCGCGGTCCATGGGGCGGCCAACCCGGGGCGACGTGAAAGAACTGTCGCAGTCGTCACGCGCTGTGGCGGCGCTGTCCGGCCGCCGCCGTCACTCGGTTGCCACCGCATCCGCGAGCGCCGACTCGAGGACCCCCGCCGCGTCGTCGAGCTGGCGCTCGGTCACGACCAGTGGGGGCATAAGCCGGATGACGTCTTCCTCGCGGCCGCCGCCCCAGACGAGCACGCCCTCGTCGAAGCACCGACGGCGGACGTCGTCGCGGCGCTCGCCGGCCGACCGCCCGGCGCCGTCCGCGAACTGGAGCCCGACGTAGAGCCCCCGACCCCGGACGTCGGCGAGGAGCGGGGACGCGTCGGCGACGTCCGCGAGCCGGTCCCGGAGGCGCGTTCCGAGTCGCTCGGCGCGGTCGAGCAGGTCGTGGCCCTCGACGTACTCGATCGCGCGCAGACACGCCCGCATCGCGGGGAGGTACCCCCTGAACGTTCCGGTGTGGAGCCCTGGCTCGACCGCCTCGTCGACGTCGGCCGTGTACACCGTCGCCGACAGGGGGAGCCCGTTCGCCACGCCCTTCGCGACCGGCATGACGTCGGGGACGACGCCCTCGTACTCGCACGCGAACCACGTCCCGGTGCGCCCGAAGCCGGTCTGGACCTCGTCGACGATCAGCGGGACGCCGTGGTCGTCGGCGAGGTCGCGGAGCCCGGACAGGAAGCCGTCGGGGGGCACCGCGACACCGCTCTCGCCCTGAATCGGCTCGACCCAGATGCCCGCCGGGTCGGCGAGGCCGCCGAACGCGTCACCGATGGCGACCGCCACCGACTCGAGGGAGCGTTCGACGGCGGCGTCGGGGTCGATGCCGTCCGGGACGGGCGCCGGGTACGGGACGTGCTGGACGTCCGGGAGCGACGGGCCGACGCGCTCACCGGTGTCGGCCGTGAGCGAGAGCGCCCCGGCGGTCCCGCCGTGGTACGCGCCGCGGAAGGCGAGCAGGCCGCGCCCGCCGGTGTGTGCCCGGGCCAGCTTGATGCTGGCCTCGACGGCGTCGCTGCCCGTCGGCCCGCCGAACAGCACCCGCGCGTCGTCGGGGAACGGGCTGACGTCGCGCAGGCGCTCGACGAGCTCGAGCCGCGTCTCGCTGGGGAAGTCGAGGGTGTGGGCGAGGCGCGCTTGCTGGTCCGTGACGCCCTCGAGGACGTACGGGTTGGCGTGGCCGACGTTCACGACCCCGATGCCCGCGCTGCAGTCGACGTAGACGTTGCCGTCGACGTCCCTGACGGTCGCGCCGCTGGCTTCGGCGACCGCCAGCGGGAGGTCGTGTGGGTAGCGCACGGCACTGCTCTCCACGTCGCGCTGCCGCGAGAGCAGTTCCCGGGCCTGCGGGCCGGGGGGATCCTCGGCGGCGGGCGCGCCGTCCAGGTGGAGCCGTTCTATCGGGGGACCGGGTCCCATCGGAGGGGCCCAGGGACGGGGCGGGTTTGAGCCGTCGCCTACCGGCAAACGAGGTGGGCCGAGTCGCGTCTGCCCGATAGCGTTAGGTGCGCGGCCCCGCCAGCCCGTCCATGGCGACCTACGACGTGGCCGTCGTCGGCACCGGCGACCCGGACGGCGACGGCTTCGCGATGGCCTACCGGCACGCCGAGGCGTACGAGGAACTGGACGCGTGCACCATCGTCGCGTGTGCCGACCTCGTTCGGAGCCGGGCGGAACGCTTCGCGGACACGGTCGGCGGCGACGTCGCGGTGTACGAGGACCACGAGCGCATGGTGAGCGAGACCGACCCCGACGTGGTCAGCGTCTGCGTCCCGCCGGCCGCCCACGCCGAGGTCGTCCGGGACCTCGCGGCGTCCGGCGTGCCGGACGCGGTCCACTGCGAGAAGCCGATGGCGGCGACCTGGGGCGGTGCTCGGGAGATGGCGGCGGCGTGCGAGCGCGCGGGCGTGGAACTCACGTTCAACCACCAGCGTCGGTTCGGCGAGCCGTTTCGCCGCGCGAAGACGCTCCTCGACAGCGGGGAGATCGGTGCGCTCACGCGCGTGGAGTTCGCCGCGCCGAACCTCTACGACTACGGCACCCACTCGGTCGACCTGAGCACCTACTTCGCCGACGAGGCCGATCCCGCGTGGGTGCTCGCCGGCGTGGATTACCGCGAGGAGAACCGGTGGTTCGGTGCCCACAACGAGAACCAGGGGCTCGTCCACTGGGCCTACGAGGACGGCGTCACCGGGCTCGGCGTCACGGGCGAGCCCGGGCAGTCGACGGTCGGCGCGCACAACCGCGTGGTCGGAACGGACGGCGTCGTCGAGGTGGGCGTCCACGACGGACCCACGCTCCGGGTCCGTCGCGACGGCTCCTGGGAGACCCTCGACACCGGCGAGGCGGGGACGAGCGGCCCGGGCTACGTTCGCCGGGCGATCGCCGACGTCGTCCGTGCGCTCGAGACCGGCAAGCGCTCGGAACTGCACGCGGACAACGCGCTCCGGGCGACCGCGCTCGTCTTCGGTGCGTACGAGTCGGTCCGCCGCCGCGGCCGGGTCGGGTTCCCACTCGACGTCGAGGACAACCCACTCGACGCGATGGTCGAGGCGGGCGACCTCTCGCCGGCACCGTCCGAGGACTGAACTCAGGTGATATGTATTTTGGAGGAGGGGGAGATACCGGCCCGCTCGACAGGTGGAGCTCGACGCCACCGACGATCCTCGTTTACAAATAAGCCACCTTCGTAGCCGAAACAACTGTCGGTTTCTATTAGTATGTCATCATAAGATAATTTTTTATTGAATCGGGTGGAAGAAAAGACCGCGATGTCAGAGACGAACACCCTGGCGGCGTGGCTCTCGGACAACCCGCGAATGATCGGCGTGCTGTTCACCATGGTCCTGCTCCTCTCGCAGGCAGGGATGGCGGCCGCCGGGAACCACATCATCATCGGTGGCCCCTGAACGCCGCGACAGAATCCACGTCAGACCGTCGCCGCCGACACGCTCTCAGAACGTCGCCGCCGTGACCTCGTTGCTCCAGTACAGCTCCCCCTGGTAGCGGATCGGCACGTTCTCGAGCGAGAGGAACTCGGCCAGCTCCGCACGGGAGAGCGTGCTCCCGACGTCGGTACTCGACACGAGGTGGAACGGCTCGTCGGCGTCGAAGAGCGGCTTGATGATGCTCCCGAGCGCCCAGTCGCCGCTCGGGTAGGTGTGCATCGTCACCTCGAAGGCGTTTTCGTCGACGCGCGTGATCTCACAGCAGTTCGGCGCACCGTCCGGCTGGGAGATGGAGAGCCCCCGTCGCCGACGACGACGTACTGGTTCCCGATGACGCTCGCGTCACTCGCCACGGACAGCACCGCGCGGAGCGGGAACCCGCGGTTCAGCAGGCGCGCGAGAGCGGAGCCGACGGCCACGGCGCCGCGGTTCACGACGTCGCTGTGCGTCACGACTCCGCCGATACTGCCGCGCTGGACGAGTGCCCGGCCCTGGCGGTACGACCGGCAGGCGTTCAGGAGGAACGCGTCGACGCCGACCTCGTCGAGGGTCCGGGCGTCGAGTCGGCCGTCTGTGCAGGCGAAGCCCTCCCCGTCGATGTGGCCGATGTAGTGCAGGAAGTCCCGGGACTCCGCGAGCGTCTCCCTGAGGTCGGCGGTCGTGAGGGAGCGTTCGAGGGAGACGCGGAGCGGGAGGTCCTCCCGCGTGCCGTACACCTCCTCGACCACGTCGCGACGCTCCGCGTCCATCGACGCGTCGTTGCAGATCACCGTGACGTCGATCGGCCCGGTCTGTGGCTCCCGATCGAGGCGGTTGTAGAACGCCGACAGCGTGGCCTCGTTCGTACTGACGGACTCCCGTCTGTCGGTCCTCTCCTGCTCGACCGAGAGGTCGGCCCCCGGGGACGGACCGCCGTCCCGTGCTGTCTCCGGTTCGCCCGGCGGATCGGCGTCTCCGAACCGCTCGTCCCCGAGGAGGAACTCGTCGACGGCACGCCGCTGGTTCGCCACGGCGGGTCGGTCGGTCGACGTCGTCGTCCGGACGACCGCGAGGTCGTTCACAACGAAGGGGAGCACCTCGGCCGCCGCCGCCGTCGGCTCGACGTAGGTGACGAGCCGCCTCGCCGGAACGAGGTCCGCGACGGCCTCTCGGGGGACCTCGAGGTACCCGGCGAGACGCTCGCCCGGCGGTCGCTCGTACAGCGACGCGACGTCGACGTCGACGCGGCGTTCGAGCGTCTCGCGTTCGCGAAGGTCGACCGGGTAGAGACCCTCGGTCCGGGTGACGCAGTCGAGGAGGAACACGTGCTCGAGCAGCGACTGCACGGCGTCCTCGAAGCCCGACGGCCCGTCGAGGGTCGTCGAGACGCCCGTGCCGGTCAGGACTCGCGGGGGCTCACCCGGTCGCACGATCGCCCCGAGGTAGAACGCCAGCGGCGCGACCGGGTAGACGTACTCGTAGGCAGCGGGGACCTCGATGGCGATGCCGGTGTCCGGCGTGTCGAGGACGGCCGGGACGTCGAGGTGCTCCCCTCGCTCGATCAGCGGCAGGTGACCACGGAGCGTCGGGTAGGAGCGTTCGGGGCTCGTCGTCTTGAGGCCGACCCGAAGGCCGAGACCGCGGCCATCACGTCGCGGGGCGAGTCCCCGACGGTGATGGTGGCCGCTGGACGGCCGTGTCTGGACCGTGCGCCGACGAGGAGCGGGCCGTCCGACTCGACGTCGATTCGGGTCTGATCGGCGTCCGAGAAGACGCCGAGGCGCCCCTCGAGCTGGACGTAGAGCTTCACCGCGGTTCCCACCTCGACGCAGTACTCGGCCGGCGGGAGCGTCTCGTCGGCGAACATCCCGGTCCGGACGACCTGCTCGCCATCCACGTCGCGGACGACGAGGTTCACGGCTTGAGAGAAGACCAGCCGACCGGCGTCGACGGCGACCGCCGCGTCGACCGGTGCCCGGAACCGGTCCGTGGAGACGGTGCTGGGGGCGACCGCCGAGTCGAGGTCGATGGTGATCCGGCGCCGCTCGATGGGGTCCGAGACGACGAGGTCGCGGCCCTTCGCGAGGAACCGGGGGCGGATGCGTTCCCCCCTGTCGGCCCCGGCGCCGGTTCCGGAACTCACGTCGGACATCGGTTCACCCTGTTCGGGGTTACGTGTTTCGCTGTGTCAGACGCGGAGCGCGAGCCACTCGGAACTGACCTCGGCGTCGAGGAGGTGCCACCGCTGCTCGGCGCCGCCCTCGGTCGCCCTGAGCTCCACGACGCCGTCGAACAGCGGTTCGAACACCTCGCAGGGGGCGGCGTCTCGATCGCCACGGAAGTGCGCGTGCGCGAGTCCGTCCAGGCCCCGCACCCGACCGAGGAGCAGGTGGAGGAACTCGAACAGCGCGTCCTCGCCGAGTCGCTCGGCCGCGGCGTCGAACGCGTCGAAGCAGAGCCGGAGCTCCCCCGGGTCGAACCCGCCGAGTGGCTCGATGGCATCGATCGCATCCATCGTCTGGAGGCCCAGTTCGCGGAGGTCCGTGGCGTTCCGGACCCCGCCGGCGATGGACTCGTCCGCGGGACCCGGCACGGTTCCGGCCGACTGCCCGGTCCCGGCGACCGTCTCTGTCGAGCGGTAGTCCGTCGCGAGTTCGACGACGCGTCGACGGTCAGCGATGCCCACTCCGTCCTCGTGGAGCTGGTCGCCAGACCCGGACAGCACCACCTGTCCCCGCGGCTCCTCGCTGTCGCCCCCGAGGAAGTGCCGACACGACGCGGCGTGGACCGCGGTCGGCACGGCCCCGGTGACGAGAAACCCGCTCCCCGAGGTCTTCAGTTCGTCGAGGGCCCGGCCGAACGCCGTCTCCCCACCGACGGCCTGCCGGGCGCGGCCCTCGTTCCCCTTCCCAGTGACCATTCCACGTACACTCTCTTCATGCGGCCTATTAGACTTGTTGGTCTCTCTATCTGAATGAGTAATCAGACACCGGACACGTCACGGCCCGGCGCTCTCGATGACGCGCTTGGCGGCCTCGGCGCGCTGACGCCAGCCGTACCCGCGCTCGTAGACGTGTCGCTTGCTCCGGAGGAGCGCCTCTGGCGAAGACTCCTCGAAGCCACCGCGCTCCCACGTCCCGGAGTCGTGGAGCCACTCGATCACCTGTTCGCGGGTCTCCGCCCACGAGAACCCGACCGACTCGTACCACGACACCAGGGCGAACACCGCGTTGTCGTGACACCCCGGGACGGAGCCGCGCTCGTAGATCGTGTGGAGTGGATCCTCCGGCGGCACGGAGAGGTGCTCCTTGCGCTCGGCCGGTCCGACAACGCGGAGCCGCCCCGCCGACTCCTCGACGCGGTACTCCTCGCGCAGCTGGTCGAGGCAGGCGGCGTGGAGCGCGTCCCAGTCCCCGGGCACGTCCCGCCTGAGTGCCTCCTCGGCTCGCGACCCGGCAGCAAGCGTGGACAGGACGCCGACGTAGGCCTTCTCCACGTCGTGCCAGGGGTGGCCCTTGAACCGGCACCCGGTGTCGTGGAGGTTGTTCGTGGTCCGGCAGTCCGGACACGGGTACCCGTACGCACGCGGCATCGTGTGAGTGCTGGAGCCGGGTCCACTTAGCCCGTGCGGAGCCGCGACGGACAGTGACGGACACGGCAGTGGCTCGGCGGCGAGATATGAAGGGGGTCGGGTGCCGGCCGGGCGGCCGGCGCGCTCGGTTCAGACCCGCTGGAGGTTGGTCGCGCGCGGGCCCTTGTCGGCCTGTTCGATGTCGAACTCGACCTCGGTGCCCTCCTCCAGGTCCGGGCCGCCGACGTCCTCCATGTGGAAGAAGACGTCGTCGTCCGCGTCGTCCGTCTCGATGAAGCCGTATCCTCCACTCTCGTTGAAGAACACGACGGTACCGCTTGCCATCGCATCAGGAGGAATGGTGTCGAGTACCATAATTCTACCGGGCGCCGTGGACCGACGGCGGCGGGGCACGACTTTTGCCCCCGGACGCCCACTCTGCTGACATGCCACCGGAGCCCGCCGACCCCCCGCTCGCCGACCGCGTCACCCTCTCCTACCCCGAGACGCTGTCGGACCGGACGGTGGACCGAATCGGCCAGGCGTACTACCGGCGGTACCTCGCGAAGACCCTCGGCCGGGTCCGCGTGGGGGACACCATCGAGGAGTTCACCGACGTGGGGTGCTGTGGCAGTCAGATCGAGCTCGCCCTCCGCGTCGAGGCCCTCGAGGCGGGAGGCGCCGACGTCGAGGACGCGACCGTCGGCCCGGACACGACCGTGTCGTACGAGCCCCGACCGAGCGACGGCGAGGCGGTCTGTCGCTGGGACGTCCAGAACGAACTCGAGGGGAGTGCCGGCGGCGTCCGGTGAGCGCGGCCGTCCGCCCCGCGACGTCGCGAGCGACCCTGACCTAGAAGTGACGGCGGTAGTCCCGGACGGCGGCCCGGAGGTGACCGCCGTACAGGGTGAGCACGAGGAGCGACCAGATACCCGTCACGAGGACGAGCCCGGCGTTGCGGCTGAGCGCCGTGGGCCAGTTCCCGATCGGGGTCCCCGAGAGCACGTCGAGGAGCAACCAGAGCGGGACGGCGACGACCGCCAGGACGACGACGGCGAGGGCGAGGACGTTGCGCACCGGCCGCCAGCGCGAACTCCAGTCGCGGCTCAGGACCGAATCTGCCATGTGCTCGCGTCCCGGCACTCCGGGTAAAGCGTTGCGGTGCGGCGTCGGGCGAGACGAGGCCTTATCACCGGTGGGGCCACAGGGACGTACATGCGCCTGGAGAACAGCTTCGTCCCCGTCGAGGGCGTCGGAACGACGACCGAGCGACAGCTCTGGCAGTCCGGCGTGACCCACTGGGACCACTTCGCGCCGAACCACCTCGGCGGCGTGCGCGGCGAGCGAGTGGCCGCGTTCATCGACGACGCACGCGACAAACTCGCCGCCGGCGAGGCCGGGTTCTTCGCGACGGCGCTCCCGAGCGGCGAGCTCTGGCGCGCCTACGAGAACTTCCGATCTGGCACCTGCTTCTTCGACATCGAGACGACCGGACTCGACGCGGACACCAGCGTGGTGACGACGGTGAGCTGTCACCGCGACGGCGAGACGCGGACGTACGTTCGCGGCGAGGACCTCACCGCCGACGCGCTCCGGCGCGAGTTCGCCGACGCCGACCTCCTGGCGACGTTCAACGGGAAGCGCTTCGACGTCCCGTTCCTGGAGCAACGCCTCGGCCTCTCCGTCGACACGCCGCACCTCGACCTCATGTACCCCTGCCGCCGGCTCGACCTGACGGGCGGGCTGAAGGCGATCGAGCGCGAGATCGGCCTGGAGCGCGACCGACCGGACATCTCGGGGCGCGACGCGGTCCGCCTGTGGCACGAGCACGAGCGGGGCGCCGACGGCGCCCTCGAGACCCTCGTCTCGTACAACCGCGAGGACGCCGTCAACCTCCGAACCCTCGCGGACGTCGTGACCGACCGCCTCCACGACGAGGTGTTCGTCGCTCCGGAGACGGGCGCCGACTGACCGATGGAGTTCCCCGACGCCGCCGCGGTCGACCCGCTCCTCGACGACGTCGCGTTCCCGCACTTCGCAGTCGCCCGACAGCGCCCACCCACCCCGACGGTGGACGACGCCGCAGCCGCGGCCCGCGACGCGGTCGGGGCCCTCCCGCTGGACCGCGTTCCCGCCGGCGGGACCGTCGCGGTCGGCCTCGGGAGTCGCGGAATCACCGACGTCGTCCCCGTCGCTCGGGCCGTCGTCGACGGGCTCGCGGCCCGCGGATTCGACCCCGTGGTCGTCCCGGCGATGGGCAGCCACGGCGGGGCGACGCCGGAGGGGCAGCGCGAGGCGCTCGCGGCCCTCGGACTCACCCCGGAGGCGCTGGGCTGTCCCGTCGACGCCCGCACGTCGACGGACGTGGTGGGGTCCGCCGGTGGTCTCCCGGTCCACGTGGCCACCGCTGCCCGCGAGGCAGACGGCGTGCTGGTGGTGAACCGGGTCAAACCACACACCAACTTCACCGGCCGCGTCGAGAGCGGGCTCTGCAAGATGGCGACCGTGGGTCTGGGAAAGCAACCCGGCGCGCGCACGGTCCACCGCCGCGCGTTCCGCGACGGCTACGTGACGGCAATCACGGAGGCGCTCCAGGTCGTCGCGGACGCGACGCCGTTCCTCGGCGGCGTCGCAATCGTGGAGAACGCGGCGGACGAGACGGCCTCCGTGACCGGTCTCCGGGCGACCGACCTCCCGGACGCGGAGGCGGACCTGCTCGACCGCGCCCGCGCGCACCTCCCGACGCTCCCGGTCGACGACCTCGACGTGCTCGTGGTCGAGCGCATCGGCAAGGACGTCTCGGGCACCGGCATGGATCCGAACGTCACCGGGCGCTACGGGCTCCTCGGCGGACCGTCGGGAGACGGGCTGGCCGACCGCATCGCGGTCCTGGGCCTCACGGAGACGACACACGGGAACGCGAGCGGCATCGGCGTCGCCGACGTCACCACGGTCGACGCGCTGGGGTCCGTCGACCTGGCAACCACGTACGCCAACGTACTCACCTCCGGGTCGCTCCGCCGGTCGCGGCTGCCGGTGGCCCTCCCTGACGAGGCGAGTGCCCTGACCGCCGCGCTGACCACCGCCGGGCCGTACGACCCCGAGACCGCGCGGGTCGCGTGGATTCGCGACACGAGCCACCTCACGTCGTTCCGCGTGTCTCGGGGGCTCGTCGACGAGGTGGCCGCGTCGCCCCACGTCACCGTCGGTGACCCGAGTCCGGTCGCAGTCAGCGACGGCGTCCTCGAGCCTCCGGACCTGCCGGAGTGAGGACGGCGCGCCGCCCGCCGTCGGCTCAGTACTCGTACTCGCTGGCGGCGAGCTGGACGATGTTGGCGCCGCGGTTGCGGAACTTGGCCCGCCGGTAGGAGGAGTACAGCGAGAGGCCGCCGGCCGCGCTCCGCGCGCTCTTCCGGGAGATGATGCGACCGGCGTCGCTCGCGGCCTCGCTCATCTCGCGAGCGACGCGGATGACGCGGTCCCAGTCGTCGGGGTCGTTCTCCCCCACGACCTCGGCCATCGCGACGTTCCGTCGTATCTCGTCGCCCACGGCGTCCTTCCACGCGTCGTTGTATCCCGAGAGGTCGCCCCCGCCGGCGAGCCGGCCCGCCTCGCGTCCCGTGGCGACGGCGACGTGGGTGCCGCCCTCGTGGAACGCGGAGGTGGTGCCCATCGCCCCGCCGGCAACCGCCACGTTCGCCCGGGTCGGGGAGTCCACGGGGTACGTCGAGGAGATCGGGTAGGTCTCGGTCCCGCCGGACTTCCCGCGGTCCTCGACGAGGGGGAAGTCCGCGAGGTCGTGGTCGGGGTAGAGCTCCCGGAGGAGACGCCGGAGGTACGTGGCGCCGTCGGGGACGGTGTCGTCGTCCTCGCGGAGGAGCCGGTAGGCGGAGCGGTCGACCCCCTCGAGGTCGAGCCCGATGGGCATCGTGAGCCCCACGCGGGCGACGCCGTCGTCGTTCGGGAAGATCCACGGGTAGGCGGTCTCGCCCGGCATCCAGCCCCACCAGAACTTGAGGCTGTGCGGATCGAACAGCTCCGGCGGGAACCGTCTGTGCTCCTGGTACGCGATGTGGTTGACCTCGGGCGGCGAGAGCACCGCGCTGGCGGCTCGCTCGTCGGGGAGGAACTGGTCGAGTGCGCCCATCGTCACGCGGCGCTGCGGACCGTCGGCGAGCACGAGTGCGTCGGCGAGGAGCGCCGACCCGTCGCGCAGCGCGAGCTCGTGCACCCAGTCGCCGCCCTCCCGCCGCGAGTCGACGTCGGCGACGGCGGTTCCGACCCGGAAGTCGGCCCCGGCGTCCTGGGCCTCCGAGCGGAGCCAGTCGTCGAACCGCGCGCGGTGGAATGTGAAGCCGAAGCCGTCGTAGCTCGCCGAGATGCCGGTGTCCTCGAGGTAGAGCTCCTCGTTCGGCCCCGCCATCAGCGCGCCGTCCAACTCCTGGAGCACGACGCCGTCCGGGAACGACGCGGGGTCGTGACCCAGGATGTCGACCCAGTAGTCGAGCATCCCCGCGGCGTCGGTCGAGTCGGCGCCGACGCCCTCCCGGTCCGCCCGGGGGACCCCGCTCTCGAACAACACCGTCTCGGCTCCCTGCTCCGCGGCCGCGCGCGCCGCGGACGCACCGGCGGGCCCACCGCCCACGACCGCCACGTCTGCCCGTTCCATGGCGTCTTTCCACCCCCCGCAGTCTTAAATCCAGCCCGTCCGGCCGGCCACGTCGGACCGACGGTCTCGACCACCACAGCCAAGGTGGGCCCACGCCCACGCCAACCGTGCGCGTCGTCTCCCTGCTCCCCGCGTCGACGGAGCTCTGCTACGCGCTCGGCCGCCCACCCGTCGCGGTCTCCCACGAGTGTGACTACCCGCCCGCCGCGCGGGACCGCCCCGCCGTCACGGACGTCGCGCTCGCGGACACCGGCGACACCGCGGCGGTGAACGACGCGGTGGACCCAGACACCGAGAGCGCCGGCGAGGACGCGTCGCTCCTCTCCGTCGACCGGGCGGCCCTCCGTGCGGCCGACCCGGACCTGGTCCTCACGCAGGGCGTCTGTGACGTCTGTGCGGTCGACGACGCGGCGGTCAGAGACGCCTTCGACGACGCCGGCGTCGACGCGTCGGTCCTGGTCGTCCACCCCCACACGGTCGCCGACGTGCTCGCCGACGTCGTTCGCGTGGGGGTCGCTCTCGGCCGTCCGGAGCGCGCGCGACGCCTCCGCGACCGCCTCGCCGAGCGCGTCGCGGCGGTCCGGCGACGGTCGCCCTCCGGTCCGGGATACCGGACCGTCGTCCTCGACTGGCTTGACCCGCCCATGGTCGCCGGGCACTGGGTCCCCGGGCTCGTGCGGCTCGCGGGCGGTCGGTCCGGGCTCGCGGCGCCGGGGACCGCTTCCGGTCCGGTTTCGTGGGAGCGCGTCCGCGAGTACGACCCGCAGGCACTCGTCGTCGCGCCCTGTGGGCTCTCGCTGGCGGAAACGCGTTCGCAGGCCGGGCGCCTCACGGACAGACCGGGGTGGGCTGACCTCGCCGCCGTTCGCGCGGGGCGCGTCCTCGCCCTCGACGGCAACCACCTCCTCAACCGCGCGGGGCCACGGCTCGTCGGAGCGCTCGAACTCCTCGGCGACCTGGTGGCTCCCGACCGCGACGCGCGCCACGTTCCCGGTCTCTCGGGCCCGTTCCCCTGACCGGACGCGTGCGGTCCCCGAACGGGGGCCGTGGTGGTCGCCCGACACCGTTCAGTGGCGACCCGGGAAGTCGTCTAGTCCGCGGTCCCGGGAGTGACGCCGTCGCCGGTCGTTCCGCCGCCGGCCGTCGTGGCCGTCGCGTTCGACCCGTCAGCGGGCTCGGCGGGTCCGTCGCCATTGGACTCCGTCGGCACGGCGGTCTCACCTGGCCCGGCACTGCCGGGAGGACCGCTGGTGGCAGTCGCCCCGTCGCCGTCGGAGTCCTGTCCGTCGCCGGCACCGGGCACCGCGCCCGGCGGGTCACCCTCGCCCGGGCCATCACCCGACGGTCCCGCGTCACCGGGCGGGCCGGTCACGACGCCGCCGGGCGGTCCCCGCTCTCCGCCACTCCGGCCCGCGATCGTCCGTGCCACGGCCGCCACTTCGGGACCGGTCAGGTTGTGCGCCGACGAGCGGAGGCGTTCGATGGCCGTGACGGACACGCCCCGTTCGGCCAGTGCGGCAGCCGGGAGCCCGCTGGCGGCCTCGGCGGTCCGGTTCGCGAGCCGCTCGAGGTTCGCGATTGCGGTCGCCAGCGCGGCCGCCCGGGCCTGGAAGACGGTGTCGGGGACCGAGCCGTTCCGGTGGGCGGCGACGAGGGTCTCCTGACGGTCCCGGAGGGCCGACAGGCGCTCGGTGATCGTCTCGTACTCGGCGGCCACGACCCGCGCCTTCGCGGCGGTGGTGTTCGCCGCGTCGAGGCGGGCCTCGAACGCTCTCCGCTCCACGACGCCGTCGAGACCGGCGCGCTGAGCTCCGACGACGCCGGCGAGGCGTGCGCCGGGAGCGACGGTGGTCGTCTGGGCGTCTCCGGCGGTCGTCGGCTGGTCGACCGCGTCGGCGGCGGTCGGTTCGACGTCGGTCACCTGGGCCGCGGCCAGGGGCGCGGCGACGACGGCCGCGGCGAGCACCAGGGTGAGGAGGGCGGCTCGTGTCTCCATCTCGGCTGTCACCAGGCGCCCCGTGCCCATATACGCGGGCGGTCGTCTGTCCCAGTTGACCGCGATTCAGCCGAATTCAGACCGGTTTCCCCCTGAGCGCGTCGCGGCCGGCGCGTCGGCCGCCCCGAGACGGGGAGCCCCGGACCCTCACGTCAGGGCGTCACTGGCCTCCCTCGTCGGGGCGTCACTGGACTCTCCCGTCGAGGTGTCACTGGTCTTCCTCGTCGAGTGGCCCCTGATCCGGGAGCCTGAGGACGTTCTCGCGCCCGAGCCGGAACACCTCTATCTGACCGTCCTCTTTCATGTCGTTGACGACCTGAGAGGTCTTCGCCGCGGTCCAGTCGAGTTCCTCGACGACAGCCTGCTGTTTGATGCGACCGCCCCGGTCCTCGAGGAGCTTCAGCACCCGCTCCTCGTTGCTCAACAGCTCCGCAGGGGGCTCACCGGCGCCGGCGGCCGTCCCACCTGTCCCGGCGCCCCCCTCGCCAGCCGCGTCCCCGGCTTCGGACCCGGCTGTGCCGCCCGTTGCGCTCCCGCCGGGCGGTTCGGTCGCCTCTCCGGACGCGCCCGCATCCTCGTCAGCCGTCCCCGCCCGTCGTCGGTAGACGAGGAAGCCCCCACCGGCGACCAGCAGCGCCAGAACGGCTGCTGCAGCGAGGAACACCGGTGTGAGCGCTCCCGGCACGGGGCCGGCGGGTGTAATCACGACAAGGGGCTCCCCCGATCCGAAGGTCCGCTCGCCGCGCCAGACCACGTAATCCTCCCCCCGGTCGGACGGCGACGGGCGGACCAGCGTGGCCTCGTAGGAGGACCGCCACTCGAACCGCAGGCTCGTGACGCCGTCGAGGTAGAGGCCCGCGAGCGCGTCGCCCGCACGGACGGTGTCGCCGGTGACGCGAGAGAAGTTCGTCCACATGAACGTGTAGGTCACCGCGCCGTACCGCCCGAACTGCTGGATGCTGGCCCGGACGCTCAGGTTGCGGACGTGCATCTCCCGGCCGGTGACGTTCTCCGCCTCGGCGACGGTCCCGGCGACGCCAGCAGCGAACTCCTCGAGGTAGGGACCGGGATTCCGGCGCACGTCGCGCCGGAGCGACTCGAACGCCGCCGTCTCGTTGTCGGTCGAGAGCAGGATGCGGTACTCGATGGCCCAGGTGGCGTTCCCGTTCGGCTGCAGGTGGGCACGCATGAACACGCGGTCGGCGTCGACGTCCTGCTGGAGAGCGGCCGCGACGTCCCCCGCCGCCGGCCGTGGCGCAGACGCCCCGGCAGCCGGGCGCTCGTGGGTCGACACCGCGCCCGCGACGGGCCCGACGACCAGCGAGAGCGCGAGGAGGACGACGAGGCCACCGAGGGCACGGTCGCCGGAGTGCATGCCTGCATCTGTACCTCGTCGGGTTGAAACCGTTACGGCTCCCCGCCCACCAGTCGCAGGGTTTTCACGGGACGGTCGCACACTACCTCCATGGGCATGCGGCCGCCGCCGGCGAACGAGGGGACCAACCGACCCGAGGCGGTCGACTTCGGCATCGCCGCACTCGACGCCGAACTCGACGACGCCGACCTCTCGTTTCCCACCACCGGAGACGAGGTCGTCGCGGCGCTCGACGACCCGGACGTCCCGTACGACATCCAGGGCTCGACGGTGCCGCTCTCCACGGCGCTCGAGCAGTGCCGGCGGGAGACGTTCGAGTCGAAACGCGACCTGCTGGACGCGCTCCACCCCGTCTTCGAGGAGTTCCGCACGAGCCGCCGGGCCGGGGTTCTCGGGTGGCTCCGCAGCCGTCTCCCGTTCTGAGCCGGGCCCTCCCTGCAGTCACCGGGACGGCCGGGCCACACTTTTCATCGCGCCGCGAGAGGAGGGGGCGTGAACACTCTCGGCCGCCTCCGGAGCCCGGCGTACACGGGTGCCGACCGGTGTCTCCCTTGCACGACCGCGAACCTGGTGCTCGCGGGGTGTCTGTCGGCGGTCGTCGCGGCGACGGCCGGCGTCGCGGCGGCCACCGGCTGCTTCCTCCTCGGGACCGCCGCCGTCGCGCTGCGTGGCTACCTCCTCCCTGGGACGCCGTGGCTCGCTCCGCGGGTCCTCCCGGACCGTCTCGGCTCCTGGATACACCAGACGGCGTCGCGTCGCGCTGTCGGCGTCGCCGTCCTGCGCGACCTCGGCGCCCTCGCGGAGGGCGGAGCGGCCGGTGGACTCGCCGCGGAGGTGGGACCGGCGGTCGACGCGACGGCCCGGTCGTCGACCGCCGACGGCGGCTCGAATCCCTCGCGACGGACCGACCCGGGCTCGAACGCGTTCTCGGGGGTCGACGCCGCCGGCGGTGGGCCCCAGACGGCGACCG
>JBDGTC010000091.1:0-18109 GCA_042217215.1 Halobacteriaceae archaeon | reverse complement strand
CTCCACCCGACGCGCTCCGAACTGGGGGAGATCGACGAGGCCGCCCTCGAGGAGTCGAGCGTCGACCGCGAGTTCACCTACCACGCCTACGACACCACCTGCCTCGTCGAGGCCGACGAGGAGCCACCCCACCGTCTCGACCGCGAGGCCCTCGACGTCGCCCTCGAGATCGCCCAGCTCCTCGACATGACCGTCGTCGACAGCGCCCAGGTGATGCGGAAGGTCGTCATCGACGGGTCGAACACCTCGGGGTTCCAGCGCTCGACGCTGCTCGCGACCGACGGCGCCATCGAGACCAGCGAGGGCGAGGTGGGGATCGAGGACCTCCTCCTCGAGGAGGAGAGCGCGCGCCGCATCGAGGAGACCGACGCCGGCGTCCGGTACGGCCTCGACCGCCTCGGCGTCCCGCTCGTCGAGATCGGGACCGAGCCGGACATCTCGACGCCGGAGCAGGCCCGCGAGGCGGCCGAGCGCATCGGCATGCTCCTCCGCTCGACGGGGAAGGTCAAGCGCGGCCTCGGCACCATCCGCCAGGACGTCAACGTCTCCATCGCCGCGGGTGCCCGCGTGGAGATCAAGGGCGTGCAGTCTCTCGAGGACGTCGACGACCTCGTGCGGAACGAGGTCGCACGCCAGGTGGCGCTCCTCGAGGTGGCCGAGGAACTCGCGGAGTGCGACGCGCGCGCGGGCGGAGACGGAGCGGCCGACGGGGCCGACGGCACCGGCGGCGTCGCCGTCGACGACCCCGTCGACGTCACCGGGGTCTTCGCCGACACCGACTCCGGCGTCCTCCGGAACGCACTCGACGCCGGCGGCGCGGTGTACGCCGTCCGATTGGGCGGCTTCGACGGCCTCGTCGGCCGCGAGCTCCAGCCCGACCGCCGGCTCGGCACCGAACTCGCCGACCACGCGCGGCGGCACGGCGCGGGCGGCCTGTTCCACACCGACGAGCTGCCGGCCTACGGCGTCACCGCCGGGGAGGTCGCCGCGCTCCGCGACGCGGTCGGCGCGGGCGAGCGCGACGCGGTCGCGATGGTGGCCGACGAGCCGGAGGTCGCCGAGGCCGCCGCGGCCGCGGCCGCGGACCGCGCCCGCGCCGCCCGCGAGGGGGTCCCCGAGGAGACCCGCGGCGCGACCGAGGAGGCGACGACCCGCTACCTCCGGCCGCTGCCCGGTGCCGCCCGGATGTACCCGGAGACCGACGTCCCGCCGGTCGAGCCCGACGTGACGGGCGTCGAGGTGCCCGAACTCCTCTCCGAGCGGGTCGAGCGCTACGTCGAGGACCTCGGCCTCGACCGCGGGCTCGCGGAGCAGGTGGCCTACGGCCGGCGGATGCCCCTCTTCGAGGACGCCGTCGAGCGCGGCGTCGACCCGACGCTCGCCGCGAACACCGTGGAGAGCACGGTCACGGAGCTCCGCCGCGACGGCGTCCCGGTCGCGGACCTGACCCCGGAGCACTTCCGCGGCGTCTTCGACCTGCTCGCCGCCGACGAGGTGGCCCAGGAGGGCGTGCCCGACCTGCTCCGCGCGCTCGCCGCGGACCCGGACCTCGACGCGGCGACGGCGGCCGAGCGCGAGGGGCTGGGCAGCGCGGGCGAGAGCGAGGTGCGGGAGGCGGTCGTGTCCGTCATCGAGCGCCACGCCGAGCAGGTCGACGAGCAGGGGATGGGCGCGTTCTCCGCACTGATGGGCGAGTGCATGGGCGAGCTCCGGGGGAAGGCCGACGGCGAACTGGTGAGCGACGTGCTCCGCGAGGAGATCCAGAAGCGGTCGTAGGCGGCCGACCGTAACGCCGAAGCCGCCGCGGCGCGCGCGTTCACCCATGCAACTCGTGCCGGGCACCCGAGGCCGGGCGCTGGTCCTCGCGGTGCTCGCCGTCCCGGCGAGCCTGCTCGCGTGGCCCGTCGGCGCGGCCCTCGTCTGTGCCGCCGCCGGGGTCCGGTGGTTCTTCCGCGACCCGGAGCGGTCGCCGCCGGCCGCGGGCGTCGTGTCGCCGGCCGACGGGCGGGTCACCGTGCTCCGCGAGGAGCCCCCGGCGGACGGCGACGCAGGCGGCGACGAGCCCGGGACACGCGTGCGCGTGGGCGTATTCATGAGTCCGACCGACGTCCACGTGAATCGCGCGCCGCTCCCCGGCACGGTCCGGGACGTCGCACACGAGCCGGGCGGTCACTGGCCCGCGTTCTCGAAGGCCTCCGAGCGCAACGAGCGCCTCCACGTCCAGGCGGGCGACTGGCGCGTGACCCTCGTCGCGGGGACCCTCGCGCGGCGCACCCACCCCCGGGTCGAGCCGGGCACGCCGGTCGAGCGCGGCGAGCGCATCGGTCACATCTCCTTCGGCTCGCGCGCGGACGTGCTCCTGCCGGCGGGCGTGGCCCTCGACGACGTCGCGGTCACGCCGGGGGACCGGGTGCGCGCGGGCGAGACGGTCCTCGTGCCCGCCGCGGTTCTCGACGCGGCGGGAGCGGGGACAGACGACTCCGGGGCCGGCCGCGATGCGACCTGAGCCCGCCGCACGTCCGCCGGACCGCCGCACCCCTTCGACACCGAAGGCGATCCGGGCCGAAGATGTGCGGCCACCGCAGCTTATTTAAAACCCCCACCACTCCTCCCGACCATGTCACGTATCGCAGGACGGCGCGAGGGTGGGCCCGGCGTGGGCCGCCTCGCACTGCTGCTGGTGCTGGTCGGTGCGCTGGTGGTCGCACCCGGTTGCAGCAGCATTACGGACGGAGGCGGCGACGGCGGCGGTGCCGGCCCCTCGAACGACCCGGCACTCGACGTCGTACCCAGCGGCGTCGACGCCGTGTTCTACGCGGACGTGAACGGGGCGGTGGCCGACCAGCAGCTCCGGACGGTCGCGAACGCGCTGTACGGCCTCTCCGACTCCGGTCCGCAGTCCGTCGACGAGGCCATCACCCGGATGGAGGCGAACACCTCGCTCACCGTCGAGGACCTCGAGGCCGTGACGGCCTACGGGACGACCAACGCCAGCTCCGTCGAGGAGGGCTACGGGGCGATGGTCGTCAGCGCCGACTGGTCGCTCCAGACGGTCGTCAAGGAGATAGAGAACAGCTCCGACATCACGATGGAGGCGACGACCTTCCAGGGCAAGTCCTTCTGGCGCCCCGGCACCGGCGAGAGCGGACAGGCCGTCTCGGAGGGGAGCTACGTGGGCAAGCTCTCCGAGACGCGCTTCGTCGTGGGGAGCGAGACGGCCGTGAAGGACGCCCTCCGCGTCGCCACCGGCAACGCCGAGGCGTTCTCCGGGACGGTCCGGACCGCCTTCGAGAACACCCGCGCGGACAGCTACGTGCGCTACGCCGCCACGGTCCCCCAGGGGCGCGTGGACCCCGGCGAGCAGATCGGCCAGAACGCGGCCGTGTTCGACAAGGTCACGCTGGTCTCCGGCTCTCAGTACGTCGCCGGGGGCGAGATCGGTCTCAACACGACGATGACCTTCGAGAGCGCGAGCGCCGCGAGCGACGCCGCCTCGGTCATCGACGGCTCGGTCTCGGTGTTCCGTGGCATGTACGCCAGTTCGAACAGCACGAAGGCGCTGGTCAGCGAGGAGAACCTGACCATCCGGACCGACGGGACCGACCTCACCGTCACCGTCACGAACACGCCCTCGACCATCACGACGGCGTTCGAGCAGCTGTACCAGCTGTTCGCCTCCTTCGGTCAGCAGGGCGGGGCGTCGACCCGCGCGCCGCCCGCAGCGGCGCTCGCGAGCGCCTGACCGGCGGACTCGATGGTTCCCCGCCCCCGCCTCCCCGCGCTCCTCCGCAAGGAGCTGGCGTGGGGACGGCGGAACCTGGCCCTCCTCGTCGTGGTCTTCGTCCTCCTCCCGACCGGATTTGCCGCGGGGAGTGCGGCCTTCCAGACGGTGCTCCCGACGGACGCGCCGGTCGCGGTGGTGCCCGGCTCGGACGCCGTCACCGAGGACGACCTCACCATCACCGAGGGCGCCGTGGCGCCGTTCTCCGAGCCACGCGTCGTCCGCGACCGGTCGGCGGCGTTCCGCATGCTCGAACACGAGCAGGTGTACGCGGTGGTGACGGTCCCCGCCGGCATCACCGATCCCGACACGGAGGCGGTCTTCGAGGTCTCGGTCAGCGGGAGCGTGGTGCCCTACCACCAGGCCTCCCAGGCCGTGGTGAGCGTGATGAACTACGTCCTCGAGCGCCAGTTGCCCGCCGAGTACGACGTCTCGGTCACGCGCACGGTGGTCGGGCCCGAGCGCTCGCTGTCGGAGTACCTCGTCCCGACGATGTTCCTGGGCCTCGTGATGCTCGTCGCGCTCGTCTACCTGCCGTACAACCTCGCGCGCGAGGCGGACGCCGTGGACCGCGTCCGGGTCGAGCACTCCCTCTGGGCGATGACGTGCTGGAAGCTGGCGGTCTTCGGGACGCTCCTGGCGGTTCCCGCCGGTCTGTTCCAGCTCGCGAGCGCGCACTTCGGGTACGGCGTGGCCATCGCCGCACCCGGGGCGCTGTTCGCCGCGCTCTGTGCCTTCCTCGCGCTCGGGGCTGTGGGGATGGGCGTCGTGCTCCTCGCCCGGTTCTCGACGCTCGGACGCCTCCTCGACGTCGTCCTGCTGTTGTTCCTGCTCGCGTACTCCGGACTGTTCTACCCCGCGGGGTTCTTCTCGCCCCTCCGCCGGCAGTTCGTGCGCCTCGTTCCGACCCACTACGTCGCCGTGGCGGTCCGCGGCTTCGCGCTGCGCGACGCCGCGTTCGGGGAGTACGCCACCTGGCTCGTCGGGTTCGTCGCGATGGTCGCCGTGGCGCTGGCGTTCCTCCGGGGAAGCGTGGCGGTCTACGAGCGGGGTGCCTGACCGTGAGCGAGGACGAGTCGGTACCCGGCCCGCGCGAGGTCGCGCCCGCGGACCCCCCGGTCGAGCCCGGCCCGTGCGCCGGCGACGAGACGGTGGACGAGGCGGTGGTGCTCAGGGACGCGACGAAGGTCTACGGCGACGTGGTCGCGCTCGACGGCGTCGACCTCACCTTCCCGCCCGGGGCGCTGTGCTGTCTCGCCGGCCCGAACGGCTCCGGGAAGACCACCGCCCTCCGGCTGGTCGCCGGGCTCAGTCGACCGACGGCGGGGCGGGTCTCCACGCCCGACTCCGTGGGCATCTCCTTCCAGCAGCCCTCGGTCTACCCCGCCCTCAGCGCGCGGGAGAACCTCCGCGTGTTCGGCTCGCTCGTCGGCGCGGACGCGGGGTGGCGCGACACGCTGGTCTCCTGGCTCCGGCTCGGGCCGGCCCTCGACCGGCGCGTCGCCGACCTCTCGGACGGGTACCGCACAAAGCTCGACCTCGCGCTCGCGCTGCTCGGTCGCCCCGCCGTGGCGCTCTTCGACGAGCCGCTCGCCGACCTCGACGACCTCACCCAGCGCCGCGCCGTGGCGCTCCTCGCGGCCTACGCCGGCCCCGGGCGGGTGGTCGTCGTCTCCTCGCACCGCATCGCGCGCTTCGGCGACGTCCTGGACCGGCTCGCGGTGGTCTTCGACGGCGCGGTGCTGCGCGCCGACCCGGCGTCCGCCCTCGAGCGCGCGCCCTCGACCGTCTACCGCACGTCGGTGGCCCGGGAGGCGGGGCGGGGCAACGACTAACCCGCCGGCGGCTCAACTCCGGGTATGGTCGAGGAGACCGAGCGGGACGGCATGATCTGGTACCGCTGTGAGGAGTGCGGCCTGCTCTTCGACGACCGGGAGGACGGGTGCCAGCACGAGGCGAACTGCGACGCCGAGGAGCCATCCTACCTCCAGTAGGACCGCGACGCCGGCCGACCCTCGCCGCCGACGGTCGCCGCGTCAGTCGCCGTCCGCCGCGACGATCTCGAACGACCGCTCGCCGAATTCGTCCTCCTCGAAGACGAAGACCCGCCCGCCGGCGACCTCGGGATCGGCCGTCACGACGACCGCGTAGCCGTCGGCCTCGGCGCGCACGCCGGGGAAGAGCTGCGTGGAGCGGCCCGGCTCGAGGATGACGCGCCCGACGCCCGAGGACGCCAGGATGTCGTCGTGGGTGTTCAGGTCGTTCACGTACACGAGCACGCCCTCGGTGCCGCCGGGGTCGGTGACCAGCACCTGGACCTCCTTCCCGGGGGCACACCGCACCGCGTCCGTCGCGCGCTCGGGCACGCCGTGGTAGAACGCCCGCCGGCCGTCGAGGTACTCGACGAAGATGCCGTCCTCGGTGAGCTCCACGTCGAGGGTGGCCGGCGAGACGTCGCTGCGCGCGCTCATCGGTCGGGGTTGGACGCGCGCGTTGAAAAGGGCGACGAGACGGCCGAGCGACGGGACGGCCCGACGTCGGGTGTGGGCCCGACCGCCACAGGTAAGTGGCGACACCGCCAGGCCGGCGTATGGACGGTCGGGCCACGGCCCCCGCCGCGGGGACGGTGCTGAACGCCCTCGCGACCGGGACCGGCGCGGCGTTCGCCATCGACCGCGACGTCCGGGCGGCGGTCCACCTCGATCCCGACGCGGAGGCCGTGGTCGGCGAGGTGGCGGGCGCGCCCGACGCCGACACCCTCCTCGTCGAGCGCTGCGTCTCGCTCGTGGCGGAGCGGTACGGGGAGGGCGAGGGCGGCACCGTGACGACGGAGACCGAGGTGCCGCTGGCGGGCGGGCTGAAGTCCTCGAGCGCCGCCGCGAACGCCACCGTGCTCGCGACGCTCGCCGCGCTCGACGTCGACCCAGCGGCGGCCGAGGCGCCCCTGGACCGCGAGGAGGCGGCCCGCATCGGCGTCCAGGCCGCACGGGAGGCGGGCGTCACCGTGACCGGGGCCTTCGACGACGCCAGCGCGAGCATGCTCGGCGGGCTCACCGTGACCGACAACGCCGACGACGAACTGCTCGTCCGCGACGAGGTGGACTGGGACGTGGTGGTCTGGACGCCGCCGGAGCGCGCCCACAGCGCCTCGGCCGACGTCGACGCGTGCCGGCGGGTGGCTCCGGTCGCGGAGACCGTCGCCGACCTGGCGCTCGACGGCCGCTACGCCGCGGCCATGAACGTCAACGGCCTCGCCTTCTGTGCGGCCCTCGACTTCCCCACGGACCCCCTCCTCGCGGCGTACCCCCACGCCGCGGGCGCGTCGCTGTCGGGGACGGGACCGAGCTACGTCGCCGTGGGCGAGCGCGACGCCCTCGCGCCCGTCGCCGACGCGTGGAGCGAGCGTCCCGGCGACACCTGGGAGACGACGACACAGCACACCGGTGCCGAGATCACATGACCGACACACCCCCGGACGAGATGGACCTCGACGAACTGCGCGCGGAGATCGAGGAGATCGACCGCGAGCTGGTGGAGCTCATCGCGCGGCGCACCTACGTCGCCGACACCATCGCGTCGGTGAAGGCCGAGCGGGACCTCCCCACCACCGACGAGGACCAGGAGCAGCGCGTGATGGACCGCGCGGGCCGGAACGCCCGCCGCTTCGACGTCGACGCCAACCTCGTGAAGGCCATCTTCCGGCTCCTCATCGAGTTGAACAAGGTGGAGCAGCGCGAACAGCGGTAGTCCGCCCGCCGCCCCCGACGGTCGCGGGCACCTGGCCCCTACTGGGCCCCGCCGCCCGCGTCCCCGTCCCGGTGTGCCCGGAGTTTCGCCATCGACTCGGGCCCGAAGTTGCGCTCCTTCAGCGGGACGTCGGCCTCCCAGAGCCAGTATCGCACCAGCGACCAGTGGACCCCGAGCCGGACGGCGATCCACCACATCGTGCGCTCGCGGTCCCACGACAGCTCGCGGAGCCGCTCGTCCGACGGCCGGCGGGCGAGCACCGACGGCACGCCGGTCTCCGGCGCGGCGTCGAGGTCGACCACGCCGTCGCGCTCGAGCAGGTACGTGACGAGGAGCACCTCGCCCTGGTCCGGGACGTCCGCGCCGTCCGGGTCGGCGGCGAGCGCGTCGTGGACGGTCTTGACCGCCTCGTACGGCGGCACGTCCCGCAGGTCGTCGCGGTGGCGCTCGACGGCCGCGGTCACGGCCGGCGCAGGCGGGCCGAGGACCGCCGCTATCTCCTCCCAGGAGACCGGGTCGAGGTCGCCCATGGCCCCACCGAGCCGGCGCGGCGACACAAACCTTCGGCCGCGGCGGTCCCCGTCCCCGGGCGCCAGCGCTAACTGCCCCGGCCGCCCACGTCGGTCCGGATGCTGTACGGCGAGTCGCTCGGGCTCCTCCTGGGGGCCGTCGGGCTCGGCGCGGTCCACGGGGTCGAGCCGGGCCACGGCTGGCCGGTCGCGGCGAGCTACGCCGTCGACCAGACACGGCCGTGGCTGTACGGCCTCGCGGCGAGTCTCCTCCTCGGCGTGGGCCACCTCGTCAGCTCGATCGCCATGGTGCTCGCGTTCTTCTACGCGAAGTCGTACTTCGAGCTGGCGCAGGTCGACGAGCCGATTCGGGTCGCCGGTGGCGTCGCCATCGGCGGTCCGGTGAGCGTCGCCGCGGGGGTCCTCCTGGTCGCGCTCGGCGTCAGAGAGTACCGCCACGGCCACTCTCACGGGTCCGGCGACGGCCACGAGCGCTCGCATGGCGACGCCCACGTGCACCCGCACGGGACGGGCGACGGCCACTCCCACGACGACGGTCACCACGACTCGCACGGCGACGACCACGCGCACGACAGCACGCACTCCCACGGCTTCGAACACGACCCCGACGCCGACCGGGGACTGCTCGGCATCGCGTGGGTCGCCTTCCTCCTCGGGTTCGCCCACGAGGAGGAGTTCGAGATTATCGCGCTCTGTGCGGGGTCGACTCACTGCCTCGAGCTGATGAGCGCGTACGCGCTCACCGTAATCGCGGGCATCGTCGCCATCACGCTCCTGCTCGTGGCGGGGTACGCTCACTACGAGGCGCGCGTCGAGCGCTACACGCCCCACCTCCCGGCGTTCTCGGCCGCCGTCCTCGTGGCGATGGGGATCGGATTCATCACCGGCCTGTTCTGAACCTGCATCACCTCGCGTCACTGGTGACGAGTGAACCAGCGGGCGTCTCACGGGCCATCGAGGGTCCCGAGTGCGGCAGATGCCAGTTTCCACCTCCTCGCGGCTGGTTTTCAGAGTTCAGTCAGCCCGAGGCTGTACTTGAGCGCCCGGTCGACCTCCTCCATCCGGGAGTCCGGAACGGCGCCGATGGCGTCCCGGACGCGATGCTCGATGGACACCGTGCGGATTTGACTGCAGAGGGCGACCGAATCCTCCCGGAGCGGGGAGTCCGCGGCCCGGACGAGCACCTCGAAGGGGTACAGCGTGTCGTCACGTGTGGTCGTGAACGGGACGACGATCGTCGTCGGGGCGTTCTCGTTCCCGACGTCGTTCTGCACGACGAGACACGGCCGTGTCCCTCGCTGCTCAGAGCCCTCGGTCGGGTCCAGGTCGACGATGACGACGTCCCCTCGGCGAACGTCCATCGTTCACCACTCGGGCGCGTCACCGAGCTGCTCGGCTGCCTCCCGTGACACGCCCGCCATCTCCTCGGCGAGGGCCTCCGCGTCGGCGGCGCGTCGCCGGTACCCCTCGGCGAGGTCCTCCTTGGACAGCGGTTTCTCGACGACGATCTTCCCGTCCTCCTCGTGGACGAGCACCTCGTCACCGCCCCGGATATCGAACTTCTCCCGGAGCTCTTTCGGCAGCGTGACCTGTCCGCGCTCGCCGACCGTGCGCTCCTCTCGTCGGCTCACACGTATTCATACCGCGTTCGTATTCAAGTCTCTTACGCCCGAACGGGTGAGCAGGGGCGTCCTCGAGTCGGCCTGGTGGCGGCGCCCGCCCGGTCCGCCCACTCGTCGGCGTTCGTCCGGACCATGCACTGGCTCCCAAGATATATCACCTAGTGATATCACTAGGTGGTCGCATGCCAGATACCCAGCTCCAGCGCGCCCGGGCGGGCGAGGTCACGCCCGCGATGGAGCGCGTCGCCGAGCGCGAGAACCGCGAGCCAGCGTTCGTCCGCGAGCAGGTCGCCGAGGGACAGGCGGTCATCCCGGCGAACCACGCCCACGACGCGCTCGACCCGATGGTCATCGGCCGCGAGTTCGCGACGAAGGTCAACGCCAACATCGGGAACAGCGAGACGACGAGCGACCGGGCGCGCGAGCTCGAGAAGCTCCACACCGCGGTCCACCACGGCGCCGACACCGTGATGGACCTCTCGACCGGCGCGGACCTCGACGCCATCCGGGAGCTGAACGTCACGCACTCGCCGGTCCCCGTCGGGACGGTTCCGATCTACGAGGCCGTGAAGCGCGCCGGCTCGCCCGAGGACCTGACCACCGACCTGCTGCTGTCGGTGATCGAGGAGCAGGCCGAGCAGGGCGTCGACTACGTGACCATCCACGCCGGGGTGCTCCGCGAGCACCTGCCGCTCACCGACGGACGGGTGACGGGCATCGTCTCGCGGGGCGGCTCCATCCTCGCGAGGTGGATGGCGGCCCACGGCGAGCAGAACCCCCTCTACACCGCGTTCGACCGGATCTGTGACGTGCTCGTCGAGCACGACGTCACGGTCTCGCTGGGCGACGGGCTCCGGCCGGGCTCGGTCGCGGACGCGAGCGACGCCGCGCAGTTCGCGGAGCTCGACACGCTCGGCGAGCTCACCCGCCACGCGTGGGACCGCGGCGTCCAGGTGATGGTCGAGGGCCCCGGCCACGTCCCCCTCGACGAGGTGGCCGACAACGTCGAGCGACAGCAGGACGTCTGTGACGGCGCGCCGTTCTACGTGCTCGGCCCGCTCGTCACCGACGTCGCGCCGGGCTACGACCACGTCACGAGCGCCATCGGCGCGACCGAGGCCGCACGCGCCGGCGCGGCGATGCTCTGTTACGTCACGCCCAAGGAGCACCTCGGCCTGCCCGACGCCGGGGACGTCCGGGAGGGCCTCGCGGCGTACCGCATCGCGGCCCACGCCGCGGACGTCGCGAACGACCGCCCCGGCGCGCGTGACTGGGACGACGCGCTCTCGGCGGCGCGGTACGCCTTCGACTGGGAGCGGCAGTTCGACCTCGCCCTCGACCCCGAGCGCGCCCGCTCGTACCACGACCAGACCCTCCCGGGGGACAACTACACCGAGGCGCGCTTCTGCTCGATGTGCGGCGTCGACTTCTGCTCGATGCGCATCGACCAGGACGCCCGCGCGGACGACGGCGAGATGGCCGCCATCGCCGACGAGACGGGCCGCGCGAGCAGGGAGGGGGACTCGCCCTCGCCGCTCGCGGACACGCCCGCCGCGGCGGTCAACCGCCCGCCGGTCGGGACACACGACACGAGTCGGGTGCCCGACGCAGTCGAGGTGGACGGCGTCCGGTTCACGCCCGCGGACGCCGCGGACCACGCCACGGGCGACGACTGAGTCGGCACGCCGCCGTCGCTACGGCGACAGCGCCGCGGTCAGAACAGGGTGACGCCGGCGCTCAGCGCCCAGGTCTGGGTGCCGACGGCGGCGAAGGTGACGGCGCCGCCGGCCATCGCGAGGTTCTTCATGAACGCGGACTGCTCGTCCGCCCGGTCTTCCTCGTCGGCGGCCCAGTAGTCGTGGATGGACACAGCCGAGACCACGAGGAAGGCGGCGACGGCGACGCCGCTCACGATGGGCAGGACGCCCGCGGCGATGCCCAGACCGCCGAGCACGAGCACCGCGCCGGAGCCCAGCACCGCCGCCGTCGGCGCGGGGACGCCCTTCGCTTCGGCGTAGCCCGCGAGCCAGTCGGTCTGCTGGAAGTGGTTGAGGCCCATCGCGGCGACGACGACGCCGAAGAGGATGCGCCCCAGGAGCAGGGCCCACCCCTCGATACCGGAGACCGCCATCAGGCGCTCACCCCGTTGCCGTCGGTGATTCCGCTCGCGCCGGTCGCTGTTTGTCCGTCGTGCAGGTCGATGGTGAGTCGCGTCATCAGTTTTACTTCGTTACCTGGTTCGGGACCGAACCTATATATGCGCTCGGCGACATAGGTGGCAGTAGATGACGTCCACGTCACCGGCAGCCGCGGAGGTCGAAGGGTCACAGTCCGAGGACGCGTCCGGGGAGCGCCGTGCTGAGGCCGGCGAGCCCGGGCCCGAGGAGCCCGTCTGCGCCGTCGTCGAGGCCGTCGAGCAGATCGGGTCGGAGTGGCGACTCGTCGTCCTCCACGACCTCACCGACGGCGAGAAGCGGTTCAACGAGCTCAAGCGCTCCACCGACGCCAGCTCGCGCACGCTCTCGCGCGTGCTCGACGACCTCCAGGACGCCGGGCTCGTGGCCCGGCGGGTCGAGGACCAGCCCCTCGCGACCTACTACAGCCTCACCGAGAAGGGGACCGCGCTCTGTCCGGTCTTCGAGGAGCTGACGGCGTGGGGCGAGGAGTGGGTATCCGACGAGGGTGGCGTGTCGGACGACCCCGAGTAGGCCGGCGGCCGGTCCGAGCGGTCACAGCCGCAAGGCCACCAGGTCGCCGGACGCCTGGTCGACGGCGTAGACGCGGCCGTCACCGGCGAGTGGCTCGAGGGTCGTCGTGACCCGCTCCGAGCGCCACACCGGGTCGCCGGTCTCGACGTCGAACCCGCGGAGGTGCCACGGGCCGATCGACCGCCCGTCCAGGAAGGCGGCGGTCTCGCCGACCGCGACGGCGTGGCCGTCCACGGTCCCGGAGAGTGCGGCGGTCCACCGCTGGACCCCGTCGACGAACCCCACGGCCCGGGCGGTCGCACCGACGGTGAGGTACGCCACGCCGTCGGCGAGGACGGCGCTGGTCCGGCCCGCCGGCTCCGGCCCCCGCCGCCACCGCTCCTCGCCGGTCCGCGAGAGCGCCACGGCGCCGCCGTCGGCCGAGACCAGCAGACCGTCCGGACTCGCCTCGACGCGGTCGGGGACCCCCGCCATCGCGGGCCCGCGCCAGACGACCGACCCGTCCGCTGGCGCGAGCGCGTGGAGGCGGTAGCCGCCGGCGCCGTCGTCCCGCGGGGCGTACAGCCGCCCCGTCTCCGGGTCGCGGAACAGTCGCCGCTGGTAGCGTCCCGCCGTCTCCCACCGCACCGAGCCGTCGTCACCGTACCGCGTCACGGTGCGGTCGAGCACCGCGACGCCGTCCGGCGTCGCCACCGCGTTGTGGCCGGTGACGACGCCGGCGTCTGTCGTCCAGCGGACCCCGCCGTCGTCGAGCGAGAGCGCGAACAGCTGGTGACCGCCCGACCCGATGACGTCGTCCGAGGTGCTCGCGTACACGCGTCCCCCGCCGACGGCCAGGAAACGGAGGTGGGTCGTGGCGTCGACGGGCTGCTCCCAGCGGTACGAGCCGTCGGGCGCGAGGCGGTGGAGGACGACGTTCGACGCGCCGCCGAAGCCGCCGTACTCGCCCGAGATGACCAATAGGTCGCCCTCCGGCGTCCCCGCGAGGGAGGCGACGGGGTATACGGCCAGCGAGCGCTCCCACGTCACCTCGCCGCTGGTGTCGAGCGCGACGAGCTGGTTCTCCAGGCTGGCGACGTAGCCGTCGGCGACCCGCACGACGTCGTACGGACGCCGGGAGAAGGGGTGACGCCATGCCTCCTCGCCCGGGTCGGCGTCCGGGGGCACCGTCGGCTGTGTCGTCGAGCCGTCGGACGATCCCGGCAGGACGCTTCCACACCCCGCGGTGGCGGTCAGGGCGCCACTCGCGAGCCCGGCGAGGAGCGTGCGACGGCTGGGTATCACTATTTCGACTGGTGGGACGAGTCACATACCAGTTGGTACCGGCCGGTACGTGGAGCGGTCAGGTGGGAGTGGCCGGCTCAGCGCTCCGTCCAGAAGTCGAAGTCCCGCCCGGGTGCGAAGACGTCGAGACCGACCGCCGGCTCGTCCGTCTCGTTCGCGACCCGGTGTCTCTCGCCGCCCGCGAGGTGGACCGAGTCGTTCGGCCCGAGGACCGCGCGCTCGCCGTCGGCGGTCTCGACCACCAGCTCCCCCGCGAGACAGACACAGACCTGCTCGTTCTCGTGGCCGTGCATCGGCGAGGCGTGGCCCGGGGGCGCCTCGAAGTGCTCGAGGCTCAGCGCGTCGCTGCCCGCCATCGCCACGCGGCGCCACCCCTCGTCGGGCTCGTACGTCTCGGCGTCGTCGAACGGCTGGACGTCCATGGCCGGTCGTCGCGGCCCGCGGGGAAACCGGTTACTCCTCGACGAGTTCGAGCAGCACCCCGTTCCCCGCCGAGGGGTGGAGGAAGGCGACGTCGTGACCCCACCCGCCGGGCCGGGGCTCGTCGTCGACGGTCTCGAGGCCGAGCTGGCGCACGGCGGCGAGCGCCTCGGGGAGATCCTCGACGCCGAACGCGAGGTGGTGCAGGCCGCTCCCGCCGCGCTCGAGGAAGCGCTCGACCGGCCCCGGGCCGGTGGGCTCGAGGAGCTCGAGGTACGGTCGCTCGCCGAGGTAGACGACCTGGAGGTTGCGGTCGGCGAGGCGCTCCTCGTGGGCGACCGCGAGGTCGAGCAGTTCGTCGTAGCGGGCGGCCGTCGCCGCGGCGTCCGGCGTCGCGACGCCGACGTGGTGGAGCATGGTCACCGCCGAGGGTCGTGCTCCCCAAAGGTCTCCCGGAGCACGTCACAGATCTCGCCGACCGTGGCCTCGGCGCGCACCGCGTCGAGGATCGGGGAGACGACGTTCGCGTCGCCCGCGGCCGCCGCGCGGACGTCCGCGAGCGCGGCCTCGACCGCCGCGTCGTCGCGCTCCGCCCGGACCCGCTCGAGGCGCTCGACCTGGGCCTGCTCCTCGGCGGCGGTCGCCCCGGCGCCCACGTCGTCCGGAGCGGCTTCGTCGTCCCCCGCGCCGTCGCCGGTGAACGCGTTCACGCCCACGACGGTTCGCTCGCCGGACTCGACCGCGCGCTGGCGCTCGTAGGAGACGTCCTGGAGCTGGCGCTGGACCCAGCCGTCCTGGATGGCGGCGAGCATGCCGCCCCGGTCCTCGACGGCCGAGAGCACCTCGCGGGCCTCGCGCTCGATGCGGTCGGTGAGCGACTCGACGTAGTAGCTCCCCGCGAGGGGGTCGACCGTGTCCGCGACCCCCGACTCGTGGGCGAGGATCTGCTGGGTGCGGAGCGCGGTGCGGGCGGACGCCTCGCTCGGGATGGTGAGCGCCTCGTCCTTCCCGTTGGTGTGGAGGCTCTGTGTCCCGCCGAGGACCGCCGCGAGCGCCTGGTAGGCCACGCGGACGACGTTGTTCTCTATCTGCGTGGCGGCGAGCGTCGACCCCGCGGTCTGGGCGTGGAACTTGAGTTTGCGTGCGTCGGGGTCGGTGACGTCGAAGCGCTCCGCGAGCAGGCGCGCCCAGAGCCGGCGGGCTGCGCGGAACTTCGCGGCCTCCTCGAACACGTCGTTGTGCGCCGCGAAGAAGAAGGAGAGCTGCGGGGCGAACGCCTCGACCGCGAGCCCGGCGTCGATGGCGGCCTCGACGTACTCGATGGCGTTGCCGAGCGTGAACGCCACCTCCTGCACCGCCGTCGCGCCCGCCTCGCGGATGTGGTACCCCGAGATGGAGATGGGGTTGAACCCCGGCAGCTCGTCGGCGCAGAAGGCGAAGAGGTCGGTGACGATCCGCATCGACGGCTCCGGCGGGTAGATGTAGGTGTTCCGCGCGACGTACTCCTTCAGGAGGTCGTTCTGGATGGTGCCCCGCAGCGCCGAGCGGTCGACGCCGCGCTCGTCGGCGACCGCGACGTACATCGCCAGCAGCACCGCCGCGGGCGCGTTGATGGTCATGCTCGTCGACACCTCGTCGAGGGGGATGTCCGCGAACACCCGCCGGACGTCGGCGAGCGTGTCGACGGCGACGCCGGAGCGGCCCACCTCGCCAGCCGCCATCGCGTGATCGGAGTCGTAGCCCATCTGGGTCGGGAGGTCGAAGGCCATCGAGAGCCCGGTCGACCCCTCCTCGAGGAGCTCGCGGAACCGCTCGTTGGTCTCCGCCGCGGTGCCGAAGCCGGCGTACTGCCGCATGGTCCAGAGCCGGCCGCGGTACATCGTGGGGTAGACGCCGCGGGTGAACGGCGGCTCGCCGGGGAACCCGACGTCCTCGTCGTAGCTCGCGTCCGCGAGCACCTCCGGGCCGTAGCACCGCTCGACGTCGAGGCCGTCGACGTCCGTGTAAAACGCCTCGCGGCGCTCGCCGTAGTCCGCGAGGGGCGCCGCGAGCGTCTCGCGCTCCCAGGCCTCGCGCGCCTCGCGGATCTCCGCGAGTTCGGCCTCGTCAAACACCCGACGTCACCTCCGCCGGCGTGCCCCGGACCGTCTCCGCTGCGACCGCCGCCGCGGGCCCGGTCATCCGCCCGTGTCGTACTTGTAGGTCGCCTCGTCGGGGTCGATGCCGAAGTCCTCGGGGGTCTCCTGGACCTCCTCGGTCTCCTCACCGGTGTCCGCGGCCTTGAAGCGCTCGCGGTGGCGGGGCGGCATGGTGAACGCGTCCGTGTCCAGGCGGAGCGGGACGGCCTCCGGGTCGCGCTCCCGGACCGCCGCGAGGCGCTCGCCGAGGGGCTCGGGCAGCTCGGACTCCGGAATCGGCTCGAAGCCGAACTGGGTGAGGTAGCCGCCGTTCTGCGTGCAGGCGTAGAGCTCGTCGAAGCCCTTGTCGCGCGCCATCTCCACGAGGCGTTCGACCACGTGGGCGCCGACGCCCTGCTCGCGCCACTCCGCTAAGGTTCCGATGGCGGTGAGCTCGCAGACCTCGCTGTCGTCCTCGGCGGTGTGGACGCGGAGCCGCCCGAACCCCGCCTTCTCCCCGGTCTCCTCGTCGAGCGCGACGACGTAGTCCCGCGACCGGAACGCCGGGTCGTCGATTCCCAGCTCCTCGAGCCGGTCGAGGAGCCACACCTCCTCGCGCTTCTTGGCGCCCCGGACGTACATGGAGGGGGCTACCGCTCGCCCGCTCAAAGGTCTGGCGGCGCGACTGGCCGGGCCGACCGGCCGTCGCCTACAGCGAGTTCTTCAGCCGCTCGAAGAAGCCACGGTCCACGTCGATCTCGTCGCCGCCGGCCTCCGCGAACGCCTCGAGGGCCTCGCGCTGCTCCTCGGAGAGGGACTGCGGGGTGACGACCTGGACCGTGACGTAGAGGTCGCCGCGGTCGCCCCGGCGGCTGCGCGGGTTCGGCATGCCCTTGCCCTCGAGGCGGAACGTCTCGCCGCTCTGGGTGCCCTCTGGCACCGTCATCTCGACGGTGCCGTCCATCGTCTCGACCTCGACGTCGGCGCCGAACACCGCCTCCGGGAAGGAGACCGCCGTGCGGGTGTAGAGGTCGTCGCCCTCGCGGTCGAACTCCTCGTGCTCCGTGACCCGCACCTCCACGACGAGGTCACCGTCGGGTGCGCCGGGTTCGCCGGCCTCGCCCTCGCCGTTCAGCCGGATGGTCTGCCTGTCGCGGATGCCGGCGGGAACCTCGACCTCGACGGTCGAGCGGCGGGTCACCCGGCCCTCGCCGCCGCACTCGCTGCACGTCTCGGAGTAGACCTCGCCCTGGCCCTCACAGCGGCCACAGGTGCCCCGCTGCTGGACCCGGCCGAAGGGGGTCTGCTGGACGGTCGAGACCTGTCCCCGGCCGTCGCAGTTCGGGCAGGTGCGCGCGTCGGCGTCGGGCGGGTGGCCCTCGCCGCCACAGGTGTCACAGGCCTCGGGCCGGCGGAGCGTGAGCTCCTTCGTGGTGCCCTCGAAGGCCTCCTGGAGGTCGATGGAGATGCGGCCCTCCATGTCCCGGCCCGGGCGCGGGCCGCTCCGCCCGCGGCCGCCGCCACCGCCGCCGCCGAAGAGGTTCTCGAAGATGTCGTTGATGTCGCCGCCGCCCATGCCGCCCATGCCCCCGCCGAAGGGACCGCCGCCGGGGCCTCCGCCGGGGCCGCCACCGCCCTCGAAGCCGCCGTGCTTCTCGGCCTCCTCGAAGCGCTCGTGGCCCATCTGGTCGTAGGCCTGTCGCTTCTCCTCGTCGGTCAGCACCTCCTTGGCCTTCTTGATGCGCTTGAACTTCTCCTCGGCCTCCGGGTCGTCGCTGACGTCGGGGTGGTACTCCGCGGCCTTCTTCCGGTACGCCTGCTGGATCTCCTCCTCGTCGGCGTCCCGGCTCACCCCCAGCACCTCGTAGAAGTCCTCGCCCATCTCGGTTGTCCGCGGCTA
>JBDGTC010000004.1:0-18943 GCA_042217215.1 Halobacteriaceae archaeon | reverse complement strand
TCGGCGGCGACCGGAGCGGAGACCGGGGCAGACACCGGGACGGACAGCGGGACGGAGGCGGAGACGGACACACGGACGGCCGCGGAGGCGGACGGTGTCGACGCCGAGGACGGCGGCGGCGCGGGCGGCGGCCTCGCCGCACTCCTCTCGGACGCCACCGACGTCCTCCGGTCGAGCGGGCCGGGGCAGCAGGACCGCCCCGGCGATGGCGGCGCCGCGGCTGCGACCGCGGGGAGCGCGGGCGGCACCGGCGGCGGGAGAGACACCGCGACGTCGGCGGGCCGCGGACGTGTCGCCCCGGCCGGGGCCGACCTCGCGACAGAGCGCGAGCCCGAGACCCTCGTCGGCGAGGCCGACGACCTCGACACCTTCGAGGCCGCGCGGCGGTTCGTCGAGCGCGAGCGCGAGGCCGAGCGCGAGGCCGTCCGGGGGCGCTTCGCGGCGATGGACCCCGGCGCGTACTGCGCGCGCCACGAGGGGGTCGAGCACGCCCGCGCCGCGGGGCGGTGGCACGACGAGGAGCTGGGACAGGTGTGTGGGCTCGTCGTCACCGACGCCGCGGGCGAGGCGCGCTCGGGGGTCGACCTCCCCGGCGACTGTGGCATCTACCCCGGCGACGAGGTGCTCGTCGACGCGCGCCGCGACGGCGAGGGGCTGCCCGTGGAGGCCGAGGTGCTCGCCGTCGAGGGCGCGGAGCTCCACCTCGGGGTCTACTGGGACACCGCCGCCGACCGCTCGCGGGCGGAGGGCGCCTTCGAGATGGGCCGCGAGGCCGACCTCGCGGTGGCGAAGCTGCTCAACCCGACGCCCCACGACCGCCTGCTCGACGGCATCAGGGACTGCGAGGACGACGAGCGGACGGCGGCGGTCGTGCGGGGCGACCGCGAGCCGGCGTACGGCGACCCCGTGGACCTCGGCGCGCGGAGCACCGGGCTCAACGAGTACCAGACCGCCGCCGTCGAGGACGCGCTCGCGGCCGAGGACGTCCACATCGTCCACGGCCCGCCGGGGACCGGGAAGACCCGCACCCTGGTCGCGGTGGTGCGCGAGGCGGTCGAGCGCGGCGACCGCGTCCTCGCCGTCGCGCACTCGAACCAGGCGGTCGACAACCTCCTCGTCGGCGGCTCGACGCGGACCTGGACCGACCCGCGCTCGCTCCACGCCAGCGCGGAGGCGGGCGACCTCAGTCTCGCGCGGGCGGGCGAGAACTCCTCGAACGATCTCGTCGCCCACCGGTACGCCGACGCCTCGACGTGGCAGGCCGACGTCGTCGGCGCGACCACGAGTGGCTCGCACCGCTTCGTGCCCGGCGGCTTCGACCTCGTCGTCGTCGACGAGGCCGCGCAGGCCAGCGTGGCGTCAACGTTGCTCGCCGTCTCGCGCGCGGAGCGCGCGGTGCTCGCGGGCGACCACCGGCAGCTCCCGCCGTACACCGCCGCCGACGGCGAGCACCCCGTGGCCTCGTCGCTGTTCGAGCGCCTCGTGGCGCTGTACGGCGAGGACGCCGCGACGTTCCTCGCCCGGCAGTACCGGATGCACGAGGCCATCGCCTCGTTCCCGAACCGTGCGTTCTACGGCGGGCGCTTAGAGCACGGCGAGGACAACCGCGACTGGACCGTCCGGGACCTCGCGCCGGTCGTGGGGCGGCAGGTCGACGGCACGGAGGCCGAGACGCCCGGCACGTCGCTGTACAACGCGGCCGAGGCCCGGGCGGTCGCGCGGGAGGTGTCGACGCTGCTCCGCAACGGCCTCGCGCCGAAGGACGTCGGCGTCGTGACGCCGTACGCCGGCCAGGCCAGCAAGATAACCGGGGCGCTCGCGGAACTCGACCGGGAGGGCCTCGCGGAGGAGGTGACCGTCGACACCGTCGACTCCTTCCAGGGCGGGGAACGCACCGCCGTCGTGCTCTCGCTCGTCCGGGCGAACGACGACGGGGACGTGGGCTTCCTCGCCACGCCGGGGGACGGCCCGCGCCGCCTCAACGTCGCCCTCACCCGCGCGCAGAAGCGCCTCGTCGTGGTCGCCGACTGGGAGACCGTCGGCGCCGCGCGGGGCGAGGGTGCCTGGGCGCTCCGCGCCCTCGCCGCGGACCTCCGCGAACGGGGCCTCGTGGAGTAGGGCCGGGAGGAACGCCCCTCGCGAGCGTCCGACTCACCTTTTTGTCGGGGCGGGGCGTCGGTCCGCCAATGCCGACCCAGCGACGCTCGAGCGGCGTGCTGTACCGCGTGGCGGCCGTGATGGGGGTATGCACCGTGGTCCTGACCGCGGCGTTCGTCGGCGTCTTCGGCCTCGTCACCGGCCACGTCACCGGCGCAGCCGACCGCCTGCCCTACTACGTCGTCGTGCTGGGGCTCACGTTCGTCGCGACCATCCTCGTGCTCGAGCACCACGGCAGCGACGGCCGCACCGTGTTCGCGAGCGCGGTCGTCGTCGCCGCGGCCACCTTCGGCGCCGTCGCCCTCGCCGTCGAGGGCGTCCTCGTCGCGGTCGCGAACCCGGACCTCGTCGTCGCGTCGCGGCTGGTGTTCTACGTCTTCGCCGCGGGCATGATCGCGACGGGACTGGGCTACTGGGGCATCCGGCACTGGCGGGAGTTCGCGCCGACCGGGCGGTGAGGACGGGAGCGCGGGCGACGGGGCTCAGGCCACGAAGAGGAGGTAGCCCAGCGCCGCGGCGAACGCCACCAGGAGGAGCGCGAGGAGGCCGACGAGGACCGCGCCGTGCCGCCGCCCGGACCGGATTGGATCGCGCGAGCGGTCGCCCCCCACGCGGCCCATCGCCCGCCCCGGCAGTCGCGCGAGCCAGCGCGTGCCGTCGATGAGGAGGAAGCCGAGGGCCGCGAGCACGTACCGGACGAGGTGGCCGAACTCCTCGACGACGCCGGCCGGCCCGCTCGCCGCGGGCGGGCCGGGCTGCTCGGGGCGCCGGATGGTCCGTCCTCCGCCGTCGTCGTCGCCGCCGGTCGGACGCTCGTCCGCGAAGGCCGGCGCGTCGGCGTCGTCGCCCGCACCCCGGACGCCCGCCAGCACGGAGCGAAGCTCCGAGACCTCGTCCTCGAGCCGCCGGACGCGGTCCCGTAGCCCGCGGGCGCGCTCCTCCAGCGCGTCGCGGTCGAGGTCGGACAGGGCATCGCCGGACCCGGCGGTCGTCCCGGCCGCCTGTGGGGTGCCGCCGTCGCCGGAGGGCGCGTCGGGGGACTGACCGACCGCCGCGGAGTCGTCCCCCGGTGCGTCGGAGGCGGTCGACCCGTCGCTCCCGGACGCGCCCGGGGCGTGGCCACCGTGGCCGCTCCCCGCGGTCTCGGCCCCCTCGCCGGGGGCCGTCGGGCCCTCGGCGGCGGCCGCGGCACCGTCCCGGGCGGCGCCGTCGCCCGATGGGGGCGCGTCATCGTCTCCCGGGTCGGTCCCTGCCGGCTGCCCGTCGCGGTCCCCGGCGTCGAGTGGCTCGGGCTCGCCTCCGAGGTCCTCGAGCGTGGCCGGGTCGTCGCCGGACGGTCCGGCGGCCGGGTCGCCCCCGAGCTCGGCGATGAGGTCGTTCGACACCTCCACGAGGTCGGGGCGGTCGAAGTCCTGGAGCCCCGGCGTGGCGCCCGCGTCGAAGGTCCGCTTGCGCTTGAACTGGACGCGCTCGACCGTCTCGTCCCAGTCCGTCATCAGGAACCCCTCGCCGTCGTCGAGGTCGGTGATCTGCTCGGCGACCTCGTCGCCGAGGATGTCCTCGACGACGCCGATGTCGTTCTTCCAGGTCAGGCGGTGCCAGACCATCCAGTCACACTGCGTGATGAAGTCCTTGTCCACCGAGGAGGGGCGCTGGGAGATGCCGGCCATGCCGAGACCGCGCTTCCGGCCGCGCTTCGCGATGCGGATGAGGAGCTTCGCGAGGTCGTCCTTCCCGCCGGACTGCGGGAGGTGCTCCTGGATCTCCTCGACGATGACGAGGAAGGGCTTCTGGGCGTCCCGCTCCTTCTCGTAGAGGGCCTCGAGCACGTCGTGGATGACCGCCTTCGACTCCTCGACGTCGGTGAACCCGGAGACGTCGAGCACCGTCGGCATGTTCCGGTGGAGCGCGACGTCGGCGACGGTCTCGGCGTCGGCGGGTGTGACCTGGACGTCACACCGGTCGTCGGCGCCGAGGTGGAGCACCTGGTACTCCTCCTTGAGCCCGTAATACTCCCCCTCGAGGTCGACGACGAGGAGGTTGAACCCCGCGTCGAGCAGCTCCTCGGCGACGACGCTCGCGGTGTTACTCTTCCCGCTCCCGCTCTTCCCGGTGATGAACGCGCGACCGGTCAGCAACTCGATGACCGGGAGGGTCTTCGCGTCCTCCGTGACGACGATCCACTCCTCGGGCCGACCGGTGCTCATCTCCCGTGACTCGCGCCCGGACGGCAATGGGCTTTTCCCCGGGAGATCCGATTGTCAGAAATCGGGATCGTACCGGCCGTTGCCGGGTCCACGGCTCCGGTGGAGCGGGTGGTCCAACGGGAAGAATTAAGTCGCTGGGGGGCACCCATCAGAGTCCACACGAGGGGGCGGACGACCCGTCGGACGTGGGGAGGAACCGGGGGACGGCAGCGGGGAGTTCCCGGCGACGCCCGCGGGCACGTCCGCACCCACCCAAGGGGAACTAATGAGCGAGGAACCGGAGGCCGACCACGACCTGTCCGCGGACGGAGACGGCGACGATGCCGGCGGCCGGAATACATCATCAGCCAGTGACGTCGGGTCCGCGGCGCTCGCCGCAGAGGCCCTCTCGGCCGAGGAGCGGCCCGAGCGCGGGGCCGGCGCGGCGACCGACGGGGCGGGCACCGACGGAGCCGGCGGGGCGGACGAGGACGCCGTCGAGGGGAGAGACGACGGGCCCCCCGCTGACGTGGCGGAGGACGGCGGCGAGGCGACGCTGACTGGCGGGGCGGACGCGAGCGACGCCGGCGACGCACTCGCTGAGGCCGACACGCCGGACGCCGACGCCCTCGACCTCGGCGAGGGGCTCGAGGACGGCATCGCTGCGTTCGAGGCGGGCGTGGGACTCGACGAGGCCGACGACGGCGACGGCGGTCTGTTCGACGAACTGATGGAGGGCGACCCGATCTTCGAGGACAAGGAGGTCCTCCGGCCCTCGTACACGCCGGAGCAGCTCCCCCACCGCCAGTCCCAGATCAACCGCCTCGCGTCCATCCTCGTGGGCGCCCTCCGCGGCGAGACGCCCTCCAACATCCTCATCTACGGGAAGACCGGGACCGGGAAGACCGCGTCGGCGAACTACGTGAGCCAGGAGCTGGAGGAGGCCTCCGAGCAGTACGACGTGCCCTGCGAGGTCGACTACATCAACTGCGAGATCACGGACACCCAGTACCGCGTGCTCGCCCAGCTCGCGAACAAGTTCATCGAGCGCAACTTCGCGTTCATCGAGGAGCGCGTCCCCGAGCTCGAGGCGCTCGCGGAGCGCGCGGCCGACGACCCGGCGGCGCTGGGCGACACCGGCTTCGCGGACGTCGCGGCGGTCGAGGCGCGCATCGACGAGCTCGAGGCCGCTCGCGAGGAGCACGAGACGGTCCCGATGACCGGGTGGCCCACCGACCAGGTGTACGACGAGTTCTTCTGGGCGGTGGACTTCCTCCCGCGCGTCCTCGTCATCATGCTCGACGAGATCGACAAGCTCGTCGAGAACTCCGGCGACGACACCCTCTACAACCTCTCGCGCATCAACTCCGACCTCGAGAACTCCCGGGTCTCCATCATCGGCATCTCGAACGACCTCAAGTTCACCGAGTGGCTCGACCCCCGCGTGAAGTCGAGCCTCGGCGAGGAGGAGATCGTCTTCCCGCCCTACGACGCGAACCAGCTGCGGGACATCCTCGAGGACCGCGCCGCCATCTCGTTCAAGGAGGACGCCCTCGCCGAGGAGGTCATCCCGCTGTGTGCGGCCTTCGCCGCCCAGGAGCACGGCGACGCGCGGCGCGCGCTCGACCTGCTGCGGGTGGCGGGCGAACTCGCCGAGCGCGCCGTCGCCGACGGCGTCGAGGAGACCCACGTGCGAAAGGCCCAGCACAAGATCGAACTCGACCGCGTTGTCGAGGTGGTCCAGACCCTGCCCACCCAGTCGAAGTTCGTCCTCGCCTCCATCGTGATCTTAGAGAAGGAGGGCATCGACACCATCCGCACCGGGGACGTCTACAACACGTACAAGCAGGTCTGCCGGCAGGTCGACGCCGACACCCTCACCCAGCGCCGCATCACCGACCTCATCTCCGAACTCGACATGCTCGGCGTCATCAACGCCTCCGTGGTGAGCAAGGGCCGGTACGGCCGCTCGAAGATCATCAACCTCTCCGTCCCGCAGAGCGAACTCGAGACCATCCTCTCGACCGACGACCGCATCGACGGGCTCGACGAGTTCACGGTGGACTTCCAGAGCCGCATCGGCGAGAAGATCGACCGCATCGAGTAGGGCGGCACCTCGGTGGCGAGGTGGCACCGGGGCGGGCCGACGTGACCGTGACGGGCGCTACACCCCGACGAGCCGACCCACCGGCGACAGGGCCGGGAGGAGCGGGAGTGCGCGCACCAGCGCGTACAGCACCCCGACCTCGAAGACGGTGACGGCGAGCGTGACGACGTCGGCCCAGTGGCTGTTCACGGGGACCCCGACCGGGACGTCGTAGAACGACGGGTACGGGTAGAGCACCGCCATTCCGCGCACGTTGCCGAGCAGGTCGAGCACGTAGTGGGTGAGCACGCCGATCCAGACGTAGTGGAGGTTGTCGAACGCGAGCGGGAAGGCGACGGCGAGGCCCAGCGTCGCGGCGTTGTGGAACGTCGCGCGGTGGGTGCCGAAGACGGTGTCGACGTCGGGGAAGAGCGCTCCCAGCAGGATGGGGACGCCGTAGACCACCGTCGTCTCAACGAGCGGCGCGCCGAACTCCGCCTGGAAGAGAGGCCGATACCGAGGCTCACCCCGAGCGCGTTGACGACGTGGCCGGCGCGGTTCATCCCGCGTGGACGGGTGCCGGAGCGGCTTGAATCCGGTGCCTTCGGGTGGTTCACGTCCGCCGGGTGGCTGACGCGTGGCGGCCGTGGTGTCGCGGTCCCCGCGAGGGACGGTCGCCGAGGAGGGTCGCGGAGGAAGGCCGCGGGGGCGACCGGCCCCTCAGTCGTGGACCCCCAGCGTGGACCGGTCGGCGTCGGTGACCGCGACGTCGAGGGGGTGGACGGTGGGACCCCCCACGACCCACTCCGCGTCGTGGTCCGCCGCCACCTCGACGGTCTGATCGGAGAAGTTGCAGATCCAGACGTAGCCGTCGCGCTCGCTCACCTGCACGCGCTCGGGCACCGGCGGGAGCGTGTCGAGGTCGGTGCGGTCGAGCACGTCCCGGACCAGCGCGTCCGCGAGGGGACCGTCCGGCCAGACGCCGGCGTACGTGACCGACCCGGCGCCGTAGTCGTTCTCGACCACCGCGGGTTCGCCGCGGGCCACCCCGCTGACGTGCTCGCCGGTGACCGACGCCGTCGTCGGCTCGAGCCACTCCCCCCACGTCGAGTAGGCGTACTCGTCGGGGCCGTACCTGACGCTGGTCTCGAGGTCGTCGGGGAGGCTCTCGTGCTGGCCGACGAGGGCGCCGACGAGGTCGGCGAGCGGCCCCGGCGGGAGCTCGTCGAAGAGCGTGTTGTGCTCGTCGGCCACGCCCGAGCGCGCGGTGAGGAGGAGCTCGCCGCCGTCCGCGACGTAGGACTCGAGGGCGTCGACCGTGGCCGGCGAGGCGACGTACATCGTCGGCGCGACCACGGCGGGGTAGTCAGAGAGGTCCCGGGTCGGCGGGACGACGTCGACGGTCAGGCCGCGACGGCGAAGCGGACGGTAGTACGCCCGGAGGTGGTCCCAGTAGCGGAAGTCGTCGGCGTGCTCGGCGATCTCGAGGGCCCAGAGGTTGTCGTAGTCGTGGAGGACGGCGACGTCGCCCTCGGGGGCGTCGAGGTCGGCGAGGCCAGCGAGCTCCTCGGCCGCCCGCTCGGCCTCGTGGAAGCCGCGGTCGGGCGAGCCGTCGTGCCGCCGCAGCCCGCCCCAGTACTGCTCCTGGCCGCCGCGGCAGCGCCGGTACCGGAAGTAGTTCGCGACGCTCGCGCCGTGGGCGACCGCGTGGTGGGCCCAGGCGCGCATCGCGCCGTCGGCGGGTTCGGCAGAGTGGGGCGTCGCGACGGTGTCCCCGGCCTGGAGCTCCATCACCCAGAAAGGCTCGCCGGCCACGCTCCGGTAGAGGTCGTGGTTCATCGCCGACTGGTGGGGCTCGCCCGCGCGGTAGGTCCGCGGGTCGACGTCGTCGGTCCAGATCTGGCCGTGGAGCGTCGGGTAGTTGTCCCACGTCACGAGGTCGAGGGACTCGCTGGCGCGGTAGGGGTCGACCTGCGGGAAGTCGCACATGAAGTTGTGCGCGACGAACCAGTCCTCGTTCACCTCGCGGAGGAGGTCGGCCTGGAGCGCACAGTACTCCGCGACCGAGTCGCTCGCGAAGCGGTAGTACGCGAGCAGCCGCGAGGGGTGGTGGTTCGCCACCGTCTCGCGGGGCGGCTCGACCGCCTCGAAGGAGCCGTAGTCCTGGCTCCAGAAGGAGTTGCCCCACGCCTCGTTCAGCGCCTCGATGGAGTCGTAGCGCTCGCGGAGCCACCCGCGGAACGCGGCCGCGCAGTCGTCGCAGTAACAGCGCGCGGTGAGCCCCCACCCGAACTCGTTGTCGACCTGCCACCCGACGACCGCCTCGCGGTCGGCGAGGTGCGTCGCGACCTCGCGCACCACGCGCTCGGTCTCCTCGCGGTACGTGGACGAGTTGAAGCAGTAGTGACGCCGGCTCCCCCACCCGCGCGTCGTGCCGTCGGCCTGCTCCGGCAGGATGTCGGGGTGCTCGTCGACCAGCCACTTCGGCGGCGCGGCGGTCGGCGTACCGAAGACGACGTCCAGGCCCGCGTCCGCACAGTAGTCCAGGGCTGGGTGGAGCCAGTCGTAGGTGAACTCGCCGCGCTCGGGTTCGAGCGACGACCAGTAGAAGACGCCGATGCGGAGCGTCTCGAAGCCCGCGTCGGCGATCTCGTGGATGTCCGACTCCCACCGCTCGCGGGGCCAGTGCTTGGGGTAGTACCAGGTGCCGACGGCCATGGGTGGTCTGGCGGTGGCCGGTGCATAAGTCTTCACGAGGCCGGGGGCACACCGGCGGCGCACCGGCGGCGGCACGCGTCGAGTGCCACCGGAGTCACGCGCCGAGCGCCGGCGGAGCCACGCGGGAGCCAGTCGAGCCACGCGGGAGCCAGTGGAGCCACGCGGGCGCCGGGTCAGGCCTCGTGGATCTGCTCGCCGCGGTGGAGGCGCTCGGCGATCCGGAACGTCTGCTCGCCCGACCGCCGCGTCGGCGTGTGGGCCGCGAGGTACCGCGCGGTCGCGATCAGGTGGATCCGCCCCCGCGCCTCGTCGTCGACGGCGCCGTACTGCGCGACCGCGGCCTCGAGGTTCTGCCGCGTGTGAAAGCCCACGTCCTCGCGGACCAGCACCGCGCCCAGCGTGGCCACGAGGGCGTCGGCCTCGCCGCCGGCGGCGAGGTACGCCGCCGCGAGCCGCCCGGCCCGGCTCACCTCCTCGCCGGACTCCACCTCGAAGCACTCCCGCAGTTCCTCGAGGAGGGCCGCGGGGTCGCCGTCGCCGTCGGGGTCGGGCAGCGGCGCCGGGGGGACGTTGAGGAAGCGGTCGAGGTAGACCGCCACCGCCCCGTCGAGGACGGCGCGGTAGAGCGCGGGGACGTCGGTCCGCCGGCTCAACCCGTGGACGGCGTTGGCGTAGGTGTACGTGTGGTGGACCGTGTTCCAGTCCCGGAACTCGTTTCCGGTCCCGAACCGGGCGACGCGACGACCCGCGGCCGCCGCGAGGTCCCGCGCGCTCGCGCCAGCGGCGATGGCGTCGGTGAGGGCGTCCACGGCGGCGTGGGGGTCGTCGCCGAGGAGGACGTCGACGAGGGACGGCGGCTCCGCCCAGGACTCGCCCGCACCGGCGTCGATCAGGTCGGGCAGGTCGTCGGCCGCGTCGGCGACGAGTGCGGCGAGGTCGACGGGCTGTCGCCACGACGAGGTCTCCTCGGCGCGACTCGCCGACGCGAGCCCCGGGACCAGCGTCGGGAGGACCGCGTCCGCCTCGGACCACCCCACGTGGTCGAGGGTCTCGCAGGCCGTGTTCAGGAAGTCGAGGCGGTGGCCGTCGTCGAGGAACCGGTGGTCGGTCGCGGCGCTCACCAGCAGTCCCGCGAGGGCCGACTCGTCCAGGTCTGCCGCGACGGCCGCGCGGAGCACCCGCTCCGCCCCGTCGTCGTCGCGCACCTCGATCGCGTCGCGGAACCACTCCTCGAGGCGATCCCGGGACACCGACGTCGTCGACAGCGCGTCCTGGACGAAGAAGGGCGGCTCCCCCGCGCAGTCGTCGGCCACCGCGTCGAGGCCGACGGTCATCGCCCCAACCCGGTCCGCCGGCCGGAGGTGGTCGAGGAGGTTCGCCATGACCCCGAGGGTGGTCAGTCCACGGCCCCACCCGTCACGGCGGTAGCGCGTGCCGAACTCGACCCCGACGCCGACCGGCACCGACGCGGGGACGCCCGCGTCCTCGAGGCCGACGGCCGCCTTCGCGACGACGAGCCCGATGTCCTCCCGGAGCCCGTGCTCGAGACGCTCGCGCCAGTGCTCCGCGGGGGAGCCGTCACGTGCCGGCTAGGGATCGACGAACACGTCGCCGTCGCGCACCTCGACGGGGTAGGTCCGGACGTCGTCCGCGCACGGGTCGAACGTGTCGCCACACGCAGTTCGAAGCGCGCGTGGTGCCAGGGACAGGTCAGGATGCCGTCGTCGACCGTCCCGTCGGTGAGCGGGAACCCCATGTGGGGACACCGGTTGTCGGTCGCGAAGAAGGAGCCCTCGTGGTGGAAGAGCCCGAGGGAGCGACCCCCGGCACGGACTGTCTGTGGGCTGTTCGCTCGGGCGTCCTCGGCGGACGCCACGCGGACGAAGGAGTCTGTCTGGTCTGCCATCGTGGGTGGTCGGCGGGGTGTGCACCCCCATCCGCCGGCGTCTTGGACCGGAGGGGCCTCGAGTATTGGTACGGTGTGCCCCACCACGACTCGCCTCATGAGCGAGGGGGCCGAGGACGCGCCGCCGTGGCGAGTGCTAGTCCGTGACCCAGAGGTCGGCGAACACGTCGAAGAAGGGACGGCCGGTGTCCACCTCGACGTGTCTGGCGCCGAGCTCGTGGGCGGTCGCCGCGACGTCGTCGACGTGGTCGGCGAGGCGCTCCTCGTACTCCCTCGCGACGTCGCCGCCGAAGTAGGTGCGCAGCGTGCGGCCGGTCTCGGTCTCGGCGAAGACCGTGTCGCCCGACGCGGGAGGATCGCGCTCCTCGGGCGCGAGCACGTGGGCGAGGACGACGTCGTGGTCCCCGAGCGCCGCGACGCCGTCCCGGATGGCCTCCGGGGCGTCCAGGAAGTCACTCACCACGAGCACGAGGGAGGTCGTGTCGAGCGAGTGGCGGTACGCCTCGAGGCTGTCCCCGAGCGCCGCCGGGCCCTCCGGGACGCAGTCGTTGCACCGGTCGATCAGACGCAGCACCTCCCCCCGGCTCGACCGGCTCCGGTCGAACCGCTCGAGGTGCTCCGCGACGGTGGAGAAGCGGAACTGCTCGTGGTCGCGGGCGGCGAGGTACGCCGCCCCGAGGCCGAGTTTCGCACCGAACTCGAACTTGTGTGTCTCGCCCTCGCCGAAGTCCATCGACCCGGAGGCGTCGAGCAGGACGTGGACGCTCGCCTGGCGCTCCTCCTCGTACTGGGTGACGTAGAGCTCCTGCGTGCGGGCGTAGAGCTTCCAGTCGACGCGGCGGGGCTCGTCGCCGGGCGCGTACTGGCGGAAGTCGGCGAACGTGAGCCCCTCCCCGACCGCCGGCGACTCGCGGTCGCCCTGGCGGCGCGCGTGCGTGTCGCGCGCGATGGACGTGGTGAAGCGGTCGAGTTCGTCGAGGAAGCCCGGGTCGATCATACCAGGTCGGCGATGACGTCGTCGGCGGTGCGGCCCTCGCGCTCCGCGCGGAAGTCGACGATGACGCGGTGGCGGAGCACCGGCGCCGCCATCGCGGCGACGTCGTCCTCGCTGACGAAGGAGCGCCCGTTCAGCAGCGCGTGGGCCTTCGCGGTGACGACGAGGGCCATGCTCGCGCGGGGGCTCGCCCCGAACTCGAGGTCGGCTGCCTCCCGGGTGGACTGGACGAGCTCGATGGCGTGGTCCCGGATGTCGTCGGCGATGGGGACGTCCCGGACCAGCTCCTGGACGTCGCGGAGCTCCCGCCTCGTGAGCACGGTCTTCACGTCGATCTCGCGGTCGACCTCCCGGGTGTACCGGTCGACGATGTCGCGCTCCTCCTCGAAGGAGGGGTAGTCCACGAGGAGCTTCAGGAGGAACCGGTCGGTCTGGGCCTCCGGGAGCGGGTAGGTCCCCTCCTGCTCGATGGGGTTCTGGGTCGCGAGGAGGAAGAAGGGCTGGGGGAGCGGCCGGGTGGTCCCGCCCGCGGTCACCTGCTCTTCCTCCATCGCCTCGAGGAGCGCGGCCTGGGTCTTGGGCGTCGCGCGGTTGATCTCGTCGGCGAGCACGACGTTCGCGAACACCGGCCCCTCCTCGAACCGGAACTCCTGGACGCCCCCGCTCTCGGCCTCCCGGATGATCTCCGTGCCGAGCACGTCCGAGGGCATCAGGTCCGGCGTGTTCTGGATGCGGGAGAACTCGAGGTCGGTCACCGCAGCGAGCGTGCGGACGAGCATCGTCTTGCCCAGCCCGGGTGTCCCCTCCAGGAGCGCGTTGCCGTTGCAGAGCAACGCGATGAGGACCTGCTCGACCACCTCGTCCTGCCCGACGATGCGGCGGGCGATCTCCTCGCGGGCGCTCGTCAGTCGGTCCTGTGCGTCGTCGACGTCGAGGGTCGGGTTCTGGTCACTCATGGGTCTGGTTTCCCTGCACTGCGAGGGTGTACTCGCGGATCAGTTCGGCCTCGGCGACGGGGTCGGGGTGGTCGTAGCCCGCGGACGCGGGCTGGATCGGCGTCTGTCCGTCCGGGAAGGAAGCCTCGCCGCCTCCGGACTTCCCCTTTCCCGCACCCTCGAGGTGGGCGTCGATGATGGCCTGCACCGTCTCGTTGCCGAGGGTGAAGTTGTCCCGGGCCCCGTCGAGTACACCCCCTGGCGGTTTGAGGACGCGTTCGGGGGTGGAGCCGTTGCCGACGCCCGGCGGCGCCGGGTCGGTCGGCCCGTCGCCCCCACCGAAGTCGACGGCGCCGAGGACGGAGACGCCGGCCACCTGGACGCCGAGCGTCACCGTGCCGATCACGGCGACGGCGGCGACGACCGCCGCGAGGCGACGGACCGGCAGGAGGTCCCTGCTGGAGGTCTCCGCGAGGCGGTCGAGGACGTCGCCGTACAGCCGTCGGACGACCGGACCGTCGCGGTCGGCGGCCACCGCGTCCCGGGCCGTCCGGAACGCCTCCGCGACCCTCGGGTTCGCGTCCTCGAAGCGCTCCACGGGCGGGGCGCGCTGGCGGCGGACGACGGTGGTCGTCCCGACGGCGACCGCCGCGATCACCGCCGCGAGGTCGAGCCCGCGGAGCGGGCCGACCACGGGCGCCGTGCCGACCCCGAGGACGGCGAGGCCGAGCGAGGTGCCGACGAGCGCGAACGCGGCGTACACCGCGCCGACGACGACGTCCGCGACGCGCTGCTCCCGGCGGACCTCCCGGATGGCGGCGCGCAGGTCGTCCTCGAGGTCGGTCACGTCAGGACACCCCCGCCGGTGGCGCGGCCGTCGCCGGGCGCCGCCGGGCCGACGGCGCCGGGGCGGCACGCGCGCCGCTGGCGGTCGCCGTGGTCGTGCCGTTGAGCCGCGCGAGGCGCTCGCGAGTGGCGTTCAGCTCCGCGCGCACCGCGGAGAGTCGCGAGCGCAGGCGCTCGTTCTCCGCCTCGAGCCGCTGGTTCTCGGCCTTGACGTCCGTCGTGGCGTGCTGGAAGTAGACGGTCACGCCGGCGGTGCCGAGCACCGACAGCACGACCATCACCGCCAGCACGGTGTTGATCGAGTCTCCGATGTATGTCATGGCAGTGTCCCCCGTCCGGTGAGCCGGCGCGCGCGACGCACGCCGATCTCGGCCGCCAGCGCGACGAGCCCCGCCAGGAGCGCGAGCCAGGTCCAGTCCGTGCGCACGTGTCTGACCTGCCGGACCTGCTGGACCACGGCCTCGGCGATGGCGGCGCCCTGTGCCGGCCCGAAGCGGCGACCGCCGGTCTCGCGCACCAGCTCGCCGAGTTCGGGCGACCGGCCGATGCGGGCGTACTCCTCGGGGTAGTTCACCGCGTAGGTCGCCCCGAGCAGCGTGTGGTACCCCGGCGTCCGGGGGCGGAACGTCGCCTCGTACCGGTCCGTCCCGGCCAGCGCGAACGAGAGCGAGGTGTTGGTGGGCCGCTCCTCGCCCCGGTAGGTCACCGTCGTGAGGGCCCCGACGCGGGTGTCCGGGACCCTCGCGAGCGTCGCGGACCGGCGCCGGGGGTCGCCGATCGCCCAGTTGACCGACCGGGTGACGGTGTTCGAGTCGGGCTTCGCGAGCAGCCCGTCGAGCCCGCCGCGGCGTCCGTACGCGGTGATCGAGACCACGCGCCCGACGCCGTAGCGCCACGCCGCGAAGGCGGGTTTGCTCCCCGCGGCGACGAGGTAGCTCGCGCCGCGCTTGACCACGACGTCGTTCGCCTTCGGGAGCCGGGCGTCGAAGGTCGCCCCGCGGGTGACGAAGTGGGAGCTGTCGAGTAGGGTGAGGGCACGAGCCGCACTGCCCGAGTTCTCCTCGGGATCGAGGACGATGTCGAGCCGATTCGCCTGGCTGGCCTCGAGCTTCATGCCGCCGGTGAGGTCCGCGATGAGGGGCATGAGACTCTCTCCGGAGGTGTTCCCGACCTGCACGGCCACGACGCGGTACGAGGAGCGCCGGAGGACGCGGCGGAGCACCTCGTCGTCGTCCGCGTCGCCCTGCCCGTCGGAGAACAGGACGACGGTGCCCGGCCGGTCGCCCATCATCGCGTTCGCCGCGCGCATGCCGCCCGGGATGTCCGTCCCGAACCCGAGGTCGAGCGAGGAGATGCGCTCCCGGAGCGTCTGACGGTGGGTGGGCGTCAGGGGGGCGATGTCCGCGATCCGGTACGCATCGTCGTCGAAGGCGAGGACGCCGACCTGGTTCTCCCCCGAGAGCTGACTCAGTGCGTTCAGTGCCAGCGCCTTCTTGAAGTCCATCTCCTCGTACCCGCTCGCGGAGATGTCGACGGCGAGCAGGATGCGCCCGCTGCGGCCCGTGGCGTTGCCGACGCGGACCGGTGCCAGCTGCTCGAGGCGGGTGTTCTCGTACCCACCGGCGTCGAACGCGGACCCACCGCCGACCATCACGAGGCCGTTGCCGTCGAGGACGTACCGCTGGAGCGCTGTCAGGTTCCCCGCCTCGCCGTGGGAGACGTTCTGGGTGACGACCGCGTGGAACCCCGAGAGGTCGTCGGGGACCGCGGACACGTGTTTCACGTTGTAGAGCTGCCTGAGGTACCGCTCGAGGCGGTAGGAGCCGTCGGCGACGTACAGCACGCGCGGTTTCGGGACGACGCGGACCGTCTTGCGGTAGACGTCGTTGACGTCGTGGTGGTCGTCGACGTCCAGGCGTGCGGTCACGCGGTGGACGCCGATCTCCGAGAAGTTGTGCTCGACCACGACGCGCGTCCGGTCGCCGGTGACGGAGGTCTCGTTGATCACCTCGCCGTCGACCCGGAGTTCGACGGACGCGATGGGTGTCTCGACGGTGACGCCGTCGACGGTCACCGTGAAGCGGTTGGGGACGTCCACGCTCGTCGTCGACGGCCCGGTGACGTTCACCGCCAGGTCCGTCCGGTTCGGTTCCAGGGTGACGCTGTTCACCGTGGCGTTGAGCCGGTTCGCGACGCGCGTCGCGACGTCGAGGCTCCGGCCGTCGGTGACCTGGCCGTCCGAGACGAGGAGGAGACTCCCGTTGTCCCGGAGGTTCGCGACGACGCCGTCGCCCGGTGCAGAGGTGTTCCCGCTCCCCACGACCGAGCGCTCGACGGAGACGCCCGCGGCCTCGATGTCCTCGATCAGCGCGTCGGCGACGTTCGGGTAGATGCCGGTGCTCTGCGAGCGGTCCTCGAGCACGGCGACGGTCGGGTCGTCCGGCGTCGTGGTCGCCGCGACCGTGAACGGTCCCGCGGCCGCGACCAGGAGACACGTCACGATCAGGAGGCGGCTCGCGGCCAGCGCCGCGCGCTCGCGACGGGAGGCGCCCCCGGCACCGCGGAGGAAGGACAGCATCGCGACCGCCACGACGGGAAGCGCGACGAGCACGAAGCCACGCTGGAGGCCGACCTGGAGGCCACCCACGTCGACGGGGCCGACGACGCCCAGCGGCGGGCCGGCGAGCGCGGGTAGAACGGTCGCGGGGTCGGGGAGAGCCATCGGGGTCATCAGAGGTACCCCCTGACCGCGAGGAAGCCCAGTTCGCCGAGCGCGAGCAGGACGGCCAGGCCCGCGACGACCGGCGTGAGCGAGACGTTCACGAGGCGCTGTGCCGCCGGGTCGGCCACCCCGAGCGCGGCGCGGTCGAGTGGCTCGGCCGCCACCGCCGACTCGTCGGCGTCCAGGAGCGCCGCGGCGTGGTGGGTGTCGCCGACCGCGTAGACGCCGGCCTGCCGCATGGTGACCGGCCCCTCCACCGACGTGCCGTCAGGCAGACCGACGGTCCGGGAGACGGCGAGCCGCGCCCCGGTCTCGTGGTTGAGTTCGGCCAGGGTCGGCCGCCCCGAGAGGTCGACCGCGACCCGCTTCCAGAACACCGGGTACATGAAGTTCCGCTCGAGGCGGGTGTCGTTGCCGAGGTAGCCGTAGTAGAGGACGCTCCCGTCGCCGGCCGGCGCGCGGGCGACCAGCGGGTCACCGGCCTCGGTCGAGACGAGGGCCTCCCCCCGGTCGAGGGTCGCGCGGAGGTAGCGCCGTGGGTCCGGGAACGCGATACCCTCGGTGAGTGCCCCGGAGACCTCCCCGAGGCTCCCGTTCGCTGCGGTGCCCGTCGGCGTGACCGGGAGGAGCTTCCCGAGACCCGCATCCGCGATGCCGGGGCGGGCGGTGACGACGACGCCGCCACCGCGCCGCGTCGCCGCGCGCGCGGCCTCCACGGACGCCTCGTCCACCCGCGCCGGGTCGACCTGGCCGAAGACGACCAGGTCGTACTCGCCCCCCGGCACGCCCGGCGGTCGCGCGACCGTGAGGTCGACGGTGTCCATGACCCTGTAGGCGGTGACCAGTTCGCGGTTGACGTCGTTCGTGAGCAGGAGCACGCGGATGGCGGTGGTGCTCGGCGCCGCGACCGTGACGGCGTCGTCGGCCGGGAAGGAGTCACCCGGGGAGAGCGAGAGCGTCGCACCGTTGGCCGGCACCGGGAGCGCGCGCCGCGTGGTGTCGCCGGGGGCGAGCGTGACCGTCTCGCTGCTGCCGGCGAGCGTCAGCGTCCGGGTCACCGTCTCGCTCCCGTAGTTCCGCACCGTGGCGACGGCCCGGCTCTCCCGGAAGGAGAGCTCGACGATGCCCACGTTGTCGGCCCCGCCGCCAGAGAACTGGTGGAGCGAGACGCGCTGGTCGCGCGCCGCGGCGACCCGCACCGGGGTCCGCCACCCCTGCGCGTCGGCGAAGTCGCTGAACACCAGGACGCGCTCGCCGTCCTCGGCGAGGGAGGCCCCCTGCGCGATGGCCGACCCGAGACTCCCGCCGGTGTCCGCGACCGAGAGCCCGGCGAGCAGCTGTCGCGCCGTGGTGGGGTTGGCGTCCTCGACGACGACGCGGGGTTCGTGGCCGGCGACGATCACCGTCGTCTCCCCGCCCACGGACGCTCGCGCGGCGGCGACCGCCCGCTCGAAGCGGGTGCCGTCGCCGGTCTGGGTCGCCATGCTCGCGCTCGCGTCAAGGACCACGACGGCCCCCGAGGCGGAGCCCTGTGCTGCCATCGGGACGTACGGTGACGCCAGCGACACCGCGAACAGGACGAACAGGAGCGCCTGGAGGAGCAAGAGGAGCGACCGGGGAAGGTGCTCGATGGCGGGGACGCTGTCGTCGCGGTCGAGCTCCTTGTGGAGGAAGCGCATGGTGGGGAGCTCGACCCGCGAGGGGTCCGGCTTCAGGAGGTACAGCGCGGCGAGCGGGACCACGAGCCCCGCCGCGGCGAGTCCGAGCGGGGCGGCGACGCCGAGGGCGAGGCCGGCCGCGGCGAGGTCGACGAGGGCACCCACCATGCGGAGGTGTATCACGGATTCCCGTTAGTTCTTCATAACTATTTCGGTCACGGGCGACACGGTCCGCCCCGGCGGACGATTCACCCCGGACCCGTCGCACGGACTCGCGTGGCCGTTCGTGGCTCGCCCTAGACGCGAGCGGCCCCGCCCGGAATTTTATGGGACTCTAGCCATTCGTCTCCGGCGTCATGTCCGGCGACCGGGACGAGGGGGCGACCCGGCGACGGCGCTTCCTCCGGGCGCTCACCGCGGGCGGAGTCGGTGGCCTCGCGGGCTGCGGGTCGGGCGGTGACGACGGGACGGCGACGGCCCCGCTCGCGTCGACGTCCTCCGCGGCGCCCACGCCCACGACGGGCGACGCCGCGTCGACCGCGACCGAGGCGCCGACGTCGTCCGCGCCACCCGGGACCGACACCACGCCGTCCGGCGTCGTCGAGGGGCGCACTTACCGCGTCCACGTCCCGCCACGCGAGGAGCCAACGGCGGGGTACAACCCACTGGACGACGGCACATTCTGGTTCGACGGCCACGACGCGATGCGGCTGACGCTCTTCGAGCGGTCGCTGG
>JBDGTC010000111.1:0-19092 GCA_042217215.1 Halobacteriaceae archaeon | reverse complement strand
GTCGATGTCGGCGAACCGCTTGAACAGGACGCCCTTCCCCTCCATCACCGGCTTCGAGGCGACCGGCCCGATGTCGCCCAGCCCGAGCACCGCGCTGCCGTTGGAGACGACCCCGACCATGTTGCCCTTCGCGGTGTACTCGAAGGCCGCGTCGGGGTCGTCGGCGATGGCCCGGCACGGGGCGGCCACGCCGGGCGAGTAGGCGAGCGAGAGGTCCCGCTGCGTGTTGGTGGGCTTCGTCGTCGCGATCTCGAGTTTCCCCGGCGGCGCCTGCCGGTGATACTCCAGCGCGTCCTCGTCCAGTCCCATGATCGTCCCCGACGGCGGCCGGGGCAAAAAGCTATCCGTAACCGTCGAAGTTCGCGTTCGACGTCCGTCGAACAGCCGTCGGGACGGCGGGTCAGCGGGGCCACCGGCGTCGTGGCGTTCCCACGGCGTGGGAGCGGACCGACACCGCTTACTACCTCCCACGAGGACCCACGGCCATGCGCCCGCGGCTCTCCACGCTCGCGTCGGTCACGGTCGTGCTGACCTTCGTGCTCATCCTCCTGGGTGTCTACACCGCGGCGACCGGCGGCGGACTGACCTGCCAGGGTCGCTGGCCCGCCTGCGGCGGTGGCCCCTTCGGCTTCCTCCCGCCGAACGCCGCGAGCGTCCCCGAGTGGACCCACCGCCTCGTCGCGATGGTGACCGGGTTCGCCATCTTCGGGACCGCGGCGGAGGCGTGGGTCGGGGACCACGAACGCCGGACCCGCGCCGCGGCCGGCCTCGCCGCGCTCCTCCTGCCCCTGCAGGTGGTCTTCGGCGCCGAGACCATCTTCTCGTACGGCCCGACAATTCAGGTCATCCACCACGGGACGGCCCAGCTCATCTTCGCTGGGGTCATCGCGACGGCGCTGTGGGCCGCCGACGAGCCGGCCGGCGAGTCCTCGCCGGGGACGTAGCGCCGTCCGGGTTCCGCCGACGGCGCCTACATGAAGTCCGTCAGCCCGGACTGCTCGTCGTCGTCCGCGGCCGACTCCGTCGGCGGTTCGTCGGCCGCGTCCGACGGGTCCGAGGCGTCGACCGCCTCGCTCGACGCGTCCGTCCCGCCCGGGTCGCCGGCGGTCGCCGTCGCGAGCGTGCGGTCCTCGGCCGCGACCTCCTCCACGCCGGACTCCTGGCCCGCGTTGCGGAGGCGGCGCGCGTCCGCGACGACCTCCTGGACCTTGTTCGTGTCCTCGCCGCTCCCGGTCACGAACGCGACGTGCTCGGCGTCGAGGTCGTACGCCGCGGCCATCGCGACCGTGAGCTCGCGGTCGCGGCAGTACGCCGTCATCGCCGCGAGGAAGGGGACGACCTCGCGGCGCGCGGTCGCCACGCTGAAGCCGCCGCGCTCGGCGACCTTGCGCGCGACGTCGTCGCGCGTCTGTCGCGCCCCGCGGGTGCTGCCGAGCTTCGACCAGTAGCTCGGCGGGCCGTAGCGGGTCCACCCGGACTTCGGGCCGTCGCGGGCCGCGGCGACCCCCGCGGTGGCGTTGTCCGAGGCGTAGCGCCAGTAGCGGTAGTTCTGCGTGGCGCGGACCCGGCCGAGCCAGCGGTCGGCGTTCGCGAGGAAGCGGTAGGCGCGCGCCAGTTCGACGCCGTCGTAGTCCTTGTGGACGTTGTCCGCGACCCAGCTCACCACGTCGTCGGGGGTCTCGTCCACGTCGTAGGAGAAGCGCAGCGCGCCCTCGGCGTCCTCGTCCTGGAGGACGGCCTCGAGGAGGTCGAAGACGCCCTCGGTGCGGTCGCGGTCGCCGGTGACGACGTCGTCGACCGTCAGCGTGCGGTCGACCTCGGCGAGGGCCTGGAGGTCGTTGATCGCCGAGCGCAGGTCCCCCGCGTCGCGCTCCGCGAGCGCCTGGAGGGCGTCCTCCTCGAACTCGATGCCCTCCCGGCGGCAGATGTCCCGGAGGACCGGCACGATGGAGCGCCGCGACACGTCGCGGAACTCGATCTCGCGACAGGCACCGCGCAGGGCGTTCGACATGTCGTAGTACTCGTTGGCGACGAGCACGACGGGCTGGCTCGCCGACTTCACGAGCCGCGTGATGGCGCCCGCCCCGCCGCGGTCGGCGTTGCCGTGGAGGTTGTCTGCCTCGTCGAGCAGGACGAGCTTCCGGCCGGCGCTGCCCCCGGTGAGCGTCCCGCTGCGGGCGGCCTCGCCCGCGACGCGCTCGACGACGCTCTCGGTGCGCTGGTCGGAGGCGTTCAGTTCGATCACCTCCCAGCCGAGGTCGTTCGCGAGGGCGTGGACAGCGGAGGTCTTTCCCACCCCGGGCCGGCCGTGGACGATGGCGGCCTCCCGGTGCTCGTCCCACGTCTCCGCCCACTCGCGGAGGTCGTCCCGCGACGCGTCGTTCCCCCGGACCTCCGAGAGGGTCGTGGGACGGTACTTCTCCGTCCAGTCGGTCATTATCGGTGGGTAGGAACGAAGCGCGTTTAGTGGTTCCGGAGCCGTACGCCGTTATTCCTCGTCGGCTTCGACAGTCCCGAGGTCGAGTCGTGAAGCGAATCCATCGTATGTCTCGTCGCTAGAGACGATGGTGTCCCTGTCCGACTCGACGAGGTGGAGCGCGTCGAAGGGAGTGAACCCGTAGTCTTCGACGTACGTCGACGCCGCAACGACCGCATCCACATCGCCCCGTACCTCCACAAGATTGGCGGCGTTCGTGACAACCCGTTCCGTGTCTCGATCCTCGCGGTAGGCAACCAAGAGCAGTTCGATGAGCGTGAACTGTGACGTCCACAGTTCGTCTCGATGGTCTCGGTACACGGTCTCAGCGGCGTCACCGAGCCAGTCTTCGTCCTTGATGAGTGCGAGGAGGAAGTCGGTTTCGGCGTACATTCAGCGCCCGGCCTCGTCCAGCGCCGCCTCGCGTGCCTCCGTACGAAGTTCCTCAGCCGTCTTCTCCACGCCCGCGAACTCGTCCTGGAGGGCGTCGAGCGGGTTTTCCGCGACCGGAATTAATTTGATTCCGTCGTGAATCTGGACGATGTGGTAGCGGTCCCCGTACCGCTCTCGCACCTCCTTCGGTAGCGTCAGGCGGCCTCGGTCGTCGAGTGTCGCATCGGACATACGTGAACGCATGGTGGGTAGAAATAAGAATGTTCCCCCATTCCACGCACGTACCCATTAGTGGATTTCTCGGGCGTAGTTCGGCCATCGCATCGTGACTGAACCAATCGTTGAACAGTGAAGTCGGATCGTCACACACGATATTCACACGATTTTGCTAACTTCTCAGTCCAGTCGGTCATCACCAGAAGGGAGGTGGCTCCCGCGGTTAGTTGTTGCGGAGCGGCGGATGGCCCACACGCGGTGGCCGGAACGCGCTCCGCTCGCCGGGTGCGGCTCGGGCGCCGCGCTCGGGACCGGCGGCCGACCCGGACGGTCCGCCTCCGGCGGGCCCACGGCCCCGGCGCGTGGCCCCGAGCACCCGAGTGCGGACGGACCCGAGTGCGGACGGACCCGCGTGGGGACGGGCGGGGGCGTTCGTCCACGCCGAACGACCCGACCGGGGAAATGTATTTATTCCCCAACGTCGAAGCGAGAATGGAACGATGGTCGGGAACGGGTCCAACACGGGTGGGGAGAGCCGGGACGCCGTCGAGGCCGACGTCGCGACGGCCGAGGAGTTCCAGGCGGCGCTCGCGCGACTGCTCGAACGTGGCGCGTCGAACGGCGTCGACGTCCGCGGCGGCTGGCCGGTCGACGGCGAGGTGACGACGGCCCCGGAGCAGCGTGCCGACGGGTGGGACGTGGAGGTCACCGCGCTCTCGCGTGAGCAACACTGACGGTCCCCGGCACGCGAGTGGGCGGCATGCCACCCACCGGCCGCCTCGTCTTCCTCGCCGATCCGGAGGAGCTCGAGGTCCGCGAGTACCCGGTCCCGTCGCCGGAGCCCGGAGCGCTGGTCACCGAGGTCGTCCGCGCGAACGTCTGTGGCTCGGAGCTCCACATCTGGTCGGGCGACCATCCGCTCATCACCGACGGCGTGCTCGGGCACGAGGCGGTCTGTCGCGTGCGCGACATCGGCGAGGGCGTCGAGACGGACTACGCGGGGCAGCCGGTCGCCGAGGGCGACCTCGTCGTGCCCGCGTACTTCCTCACCTGCGGACGGTGTGCGTACTGCGGCGCGGGGGAGTTCCGCTCCTGTGCGAACGCGTACCGCGAGTGGTCGAAGCACCCCGACGAGCCGCCACACTTCCACGGCACCTTCGCGACCCACTACTACGTCCACCCCGAGCAGTACTTCTACCGCGTGCCCGAGGGACTCTCGCCAGAACTCGCCGCGGGCGCGAACTGCGCCCTCTCGCAGGTGCTCTGCGGGCTCGACGCCGTGGAGGCCGGGCTCGGCGACACCGTCGTCGTCCAGGGCGCGGGCGGCCTCGGCCTCGCCGCGTCGGCCGTCGCCACGGAGCGGGGCGCCGAGGTGATCGTGATCGACGGCGTGGCAGAGCGCCTCGCGCGCGCCGAGCGCTTCGGCGCCGACCACACCGTGTCCATGGACGAGTTCGAGACGGTCGACGCCAGGGCCGCACGGGTGCGCGAGCTGACCGACGGGCTCGGTGCGGACGTGGCCGTCGAGGTCACCGGGGTCCCGGCAGCGGTGCCCGAGGGCGTCGAGTTGCTGCGCAAGGGCGGCCGCTACCTCGAGATGGGGAACATCGTCCCGGGACGGGAGACCAGCTTCGACCCCGGGGCGATGACACGCAAGTCACTCACGGTCCACTCGCTGATGCGCTACGACCCGTGGTACCTCCGCGACGCGCTCGCGTTCCTCGTCGAGCACGGGGACGCCTACCCCTTCGACGACCTGCTCGACGCGGAGTACGACCTCGTCGACGCGCAGGCTGCGCTCCGGGACTCCGCCGAGCGGTCGCTCACGCGTGCGTCGCTGCTCCCGCAGGGCTGACCGCACAGAGACGACCGCCCGCGGCGTCGCTCCACCGCCCGGCCTAGGATGACTGCTCGGGGAGCCGGGCCCACGGCAGTACGACGCCGAGGACCACGAGGAGGGCCTCCATACCCCCGTCGACGAAGAGAATCACCCGCTCGACGTCCGGTGGGTCGGCCCCGGCCCGCGCGTCGACCACCGTCGAGTAGTGGACCGAATCCGTGGTCCCCGCCGCGGCCGAGTCGCCGACTGTCGACGTCCCACCGGAGAGGTCCACGAACGTCTGGACGAGCCCCTCTGTGGTCGAGTACTTGAGCTGACCCGACAGCTCGTAGAACTGGTCGTGGACGGGGTAGAAGAGGTTCGCCCCGTTCGTGACGAGGTCGGGCGCGACGCCGGCGAGGGCGAGTGAGACCACGGCGACCCCGGCGGTGCGGGCGCCGGTCGCCCCCCAGCGGTGCCGCAGCCACGAGTCGGTCCCGCGACGCAGGTCGGCGACGACCAGCGCGGCGAGGATGGCGGGGACGAACACGTTGTGGAGCAGGGCGCGGTGGGTTCCGGGGAACAGCACCACCGTGAACGAGTCGAGGTCCGGGACCGCCGTCACGGCGAGGACCGCGAGCAGCGACCGCCGGCCGAACGCGGGGCCGAGGAGGGCCGTGGCGACGACCGCTCCCAGTGCGACGTGGACGAGCGACGAGGGCACGGGGCCGGGTACGGGACGGACGACCATCGGTCTCTCGGTTCGACGTTCGTCGAAATCGGAGGTGAAGATTTAGGGGCCCGGGCGTTCTGGGGAGCACATGACCGGCACGGCCGACCCGCCGCGCGAGCCCCTCGCCGAGCGCATCGCCGGCGAGGTGACGATGAGCGACGACCCCGGTGCCACGATGCGGAAGTGGCGCACTGACTTCTCGGTGTCCCAGACCGAACTCGCCGAGGAGCTCGACGTCTCCGCCTCCGTCGTCAGCGACTATGAGAGCGGTCGCCGGGAGAGTCCGGGCATCGGCGTCGTGAGCCGGTTCGTCGAGTCGCTGCTCGCCATCGACGAGCGCCGCGGCGGCGAGCGCATCCGGCAGTACGGCCGCGTCCTGTCGGCGGGCTTCGAGAGCGACGTCGTCCTCGACCTCCAGGAGTACTCGACGACCGTCGACCTCGAGGACATCTACGCGGCGATCGGGGCTACCGAGGTCGCGTCGGAGGGCCGTGACTCGGTGAGCGGGCACACCGTCATCGACAGCATCGAGGCCATCACGCGCCTGTCGAGCAGCGAGTTCTACCGCCTCTACGGACAGTCGACCAACCGGCTGCTGGTGTTCACCGGCGTGTCCCGCGGCGAGTCGCCGCTGGTCGCCCTCCGCGTCGCCAATCCGACCCCCAACGCCGTCCTCCTCCACGGCATCAAACCCGAGGACCTCTGGGAGCACGCGCCCGCCCTCGCCGCCATGGACGGCTACTCGCTCGCGGTATCGACGACGCCACTCGAGGACCTTCTGGAGCGTCTCCGGGAGTTCTGAGGCGGCGTCCGCGGGTCGCCGACGCCGCGCGACTACGACGGCTCCTCGACGCCGCGCTCCGTGACGACCTCGGCGAGCAGCCGTGTCGGCGTGGCGTCGTAGGCGGGGTTCTCCACCGTGAAGCCCTCCGCCGGCTCCCGGATGACCTCGCTCACCGGCCGGTGCTCGGCCTCGAACTCGAAGGGCTCGGCGACCACCTTCATGCTGGACCCGCAGGCGGTCACCGGGACGCCGGTGTCGGCGGCCGTCGCGGCGACCGGGTAGGTGCCGACGCGGTTGTAGTAGGTGTCGCCCGCGACGCAGGTCATCCCGAGGAGCACGCGGTCGCACTCGCACACGTACGCCCCACACGCGCCGTCGACGATGAGGTGGACGTCGACGCCGTCGAGTGACCCCAGCTCCCGGGCCGTCTTCCGCCCGAGCACTCGGGGGCGGGCCTCGGTGACGTACACCTCGAGGTCCGCGCCGTCGGCGACGGCGCGCTCGATCGCCGCGAGGACCGTCGTGGAGTAGTCGTGGGTGAGCAGGGTGTCGCCGTCCGCGAGGCGGTCGGCCGCGTTCGCCGCGGCGGCCTGCTTGGCGTTCTCGACGCGGTCGACGACGTCGGCCACCGCCTCGCGGGTCGCCGCCTTCGCCTCCTCGATGGTGTCGGGCGACGCCGCTTCGACCGCGTCGACGATGTCGCGCTGTGTGGACTGCAGCGAGGCGTGGGACGGGCTCGCGCGACGGAGCGCGTCGGAGTTGCGCTGGAGGGCGACGAGGTACTCCTCGACCGTGGCGTGCTCGCGGTCACAGAGCGCCTCGAGGGCCCGCGCGGCCTTCACGGCCACGACCGAGGAGCTGTGGGTCTGCATCTCCCGGATCTCCTCGGCGGTCTCGTCTATCATGGCCGTGGCGACGGCTGGCGCCGCCTAAGTTCCTTCGGGCACGCGCCCACAGGCTCTTCTCCGCCCGCCCCGAACGGCGGGCATGGACGAGGAGATACTCGACGCGCAGCGCGACCTCGTTGCCGCGGTGACCGACGCGGGCTGGACAGTGACGGAGTCGGAGCTGTCGGTCTACGAGAGCCCCTGGACCGACGAGTCCGCACCCGAGGTGACGGTGACCATCAGCGCGCGACAGGTGTTCCCGGAGCTCGAGGCGCCGGACGCCGACCGCGACCCCGGCGACCGCTCGACCGGCGGGGACGGAGGCCGGGACGGGAGCGACGACAGCCCCTTCCGCGTGAAGTGAGCCGCCGCCGGGACCGACCGCGGCGGCGCGTGACGGGCGGCCCGGTCAGCCCTTGATGTTGCAGACGGGGAACGTGCGCGCGACGCGGTCGCCGATGCCGAGCGCGTCCGAGACCCGCACCACCTCGTCGACGTCCTTGTAGACCTCGGGGGCCTCCTCCGCGATCGTCGCCCCGCTCTGGGCCTTGACGTAGACGTGGTCCTGGTCGCGCAGGCGGTCCTGCACGTCGCCGCCCCAGTAGTCCCGTTTGGCCTGGGTGCGGGACATCCGCCGGCCGGCGCCGTGGGCCGTCGACCCGAACGTCTCGCCGAGCGAGCGCGCCCCGCCGCGGAGGACGTAGCTCCCCGCGCCCATGCTCCCCGGGATGATGACCGGCTGGCCGACGTCGCGGTACGCCGGCGGGACCTCCTCGCGGCCGGCCGGGAAGGCCCGCGTCGCGCCCTTCCGGTGGACGAACAGCTCGCGCTCCGTGCCCTCGACCTCGTGGACCTCCCGCTTCGCGATGTTGTGGGCCACGTCGTACAGGAGGTCCATCCCGAGGTCCTCCCACCCGGCGTCGAACACGTCGGCGAACACCTGCCGGGTCTGGTGGGTGACGAGCTGGCGGTTCACCCACGCGAAGTTGATGGCGGCGCACATCGCGCGGTAGTACTCCGCGGCCAGCTGGCTCCCCGCGGGCGCCGCGGCGAGCTCGCGGTCCGGGAGCGACTCGAGCAGGTCCTCGTGCTCCTGCTCGATGGCGCGGAGGTAGTCCGTGCAGACCTGGTGGCCGAGCCCGCGCGAGCCACAGTGGATCAGGACGACGAGCTGGTCGGCCTCGAGCCCGAACTCCCTCGCCACGTCCTCGCGGTAGACGTCGGTGACGCGCTGGACCTCGAGGAAGTGGTTGCCCGAGCCGAGCGAGCCGATCTGGGTCGCGCCGCGCTCCTTCGCCTCCGCGGAGACGACGGACGGGTCGGCCTCCGGCCGCCGGCCCTCGTCCTCGCAGTGCTCGAGGTCCGCGGGCACGGCGTACCCCTCCTCGACGGCCCACTCCACGCCGTCGGCGAGGATGGCCTCGACCGTCTCCACGTCGCGCTCGACGACGCCGCCGCCACCCAGCCCCGACGGGACGGCATCGAAGAGGGCGTCGACGAGCTCTTCCTCGCGGCCGCGGACGTCGTCGTAGGTCAGGTCCGTCCGGACCATCCTGACGCCGCAGTTCGAGACGACGAGGCCGTCTGCGACGAACGCGTGGGCGTCGTGGTCGACGCCGACGTCGTACACCGGCTCCGTCCCGCTCTCGGAGATGGATTCCACGGAGACGGGAACGGTGAAGTCCTCGCCGACGGTGACCGCCGCCTCGAACTCCTCGAAGGACGGGAAGTCAGGCCCCGGCCGAGGCGGACCGTCCCGCCCCGAGTAGATGCTCCGCTCGACGAACCGGTCGTTGCTGTCGAGCGCCCGCTTGACCTCGGCCACCGACGTTCCGCCGTCCGCCATCGACCGCGCCTCCGGAGCGATGTCCGCCCGACGTCGAATCTGGCGTTCCTTCAGCCGGAGGTACGTGGTCGCCGCGACGGCCCGACGGCGCTTCTCCCGGTTGTACCGGTAGCCGACCGTGGAGAGGAACCGACAGAGGTTCTCGGAGTCGTTCTTGATGCCGACGCGGAGCCGTTCCACGTCGTCGGCGGTGCCGTCGAACCGCTCCACCTGGTTCGTCTCGACGCCCAGGTCCTCGAGGTGCGACGCCACCTCCCGGAAGAACTGCTCGCCCGCGTCCGCAACCGAGGTGTGGCGGGTCTGACTGACGGTCGGGCAGTAGCGGGCGGTGTCCGTCTGCGCGGCGGGGGCCGACATCTCGGCGCCGAAAAAGGCAGAGAGGTAGAGCGCGCGCTGCCAGTCGGCCAGTCGGTCGAGGTACGCGGGCGTCGTGAACGCCGACTCGACCGTCGGGCCGTCGGGCGCACCGAGCTTGCAGAGGAGTTGCTTGAACCCGTGTGCCGCCACCTTGACGCTGTACGCCGTTCGCTCGAAGCTGTTGCCGTCTATCTCCTGCTCTAGGTCGCGCTCGTACACCCGCGACGGCGAGAACCCGAGGGCCGCGACGTCCGCCCGAATGTCCTCGAGGTCCTCCTCGTCGGCGTAGAACCAGGTCTGAGTCCCGGTGAACGACCCGTCCCCGGTGTGGAATCCGACGAGCTTCAGCAGCCGGTTGAACGCGTCGTCCGTCGACCGGAGCGGGAGGAGGTCGTTCCGCTTCAGGAACGCGACCAGCTGTGGATCCTGCTCGGAGAAGTCCGACTCGTCGAGGACCACGAAGTCCTCGGGCTCGTCCGCCGGGAGTCCGTCGAACTGGGACACGTAGACGGTATCTCCGACCCGGACGTCGGCCAGCTCTCGCATGCCCTCGGCCGTGCGAATCTCGTGGTCACCCGTCGCCCGAAGGGTCTGCCCGGTCGCGGTCTCCAGTTCGTAGACAGTCTGTTCTCCCGACTCCGTGAACAGGCGGACGCCCGCGGTCTCCTCACCCGAGACCCCGGTCTCGCCGTCGTCGGGAACCACGACGGACGTGTCCTCGAACTCCCCGGCGAGGTCTGCGACGGAACGCCGGCGCCCGAAGGACAGCCGGACGGAGCTATCTCCTGTCAGGCAGTTGATGTCATAGCCCACTCCTCCAGGTGAAATGCACCCCTCCTCGGCGTCGGTCGCGGCCACGCCGCCCACCGGGAAGCCGTACCCCTGGTGGCCGTCGGGCATGCAGATGGCGTTGGTCTGGATACCGGGGAGGTGCGCGACGTACTGGATCTGCTCGAGCGTGCGGTCGTCGCTTATCTCCTCGAGGAGCGACTCGCTCGCGAGCACGCGCGCGGGGACTTCCATCTCCCCGGTCTGCTCGATCTCCCAGACGTGCTCGCGGACCCGGTGGAGGGTGACGTCGCCGGCGGCGAAGGTGTCCTCGGTCATGTTCCCACGTTCCGCGCCGTCGCGGGAATAGGTTTGGACCTCGCGCGGGTGCGACAGGGGCTCGCACGCGGTGCGCGGGACGCGGGGGTCCGTCCCGCGCCACGGGGCGACGGCCCGGGTGCCGGAGGCCTTGACGCGACCGACAGCGTTTACGCCGGGCCGCGCGAGTGCCGGGCCATGACAGCCCCTGCCGGAGCGGGCACGGACGGGCCGAGGGGGAGCGGCGACGCGGAGGGCGCGCCGACGCCGGCGGACGGACCCCCGGTCCGCCTCGGCGTCGACGTCGGCGGCACGTTCACCGACGTCGTGCTGTTCGTCGGCGACGAGCGCACGACCGCGAAGGTCCCGACGACCGACGACCAGCACGTGGGGGTCCGGCGCGGTGTCCGGACGGCGTGCGAGGCGGCGGGCGTGGCACCCGCCGCGGTCGACGAGTTCCGTCACGCCACCACGGTCTCGGTCAACGCGCTGCTGGAGGCGCCCGACGGCGACGCCGGGCGGACCGCCCTGGTGGCGACCGAGGGCTTCGCCGACGTCGTGGAGATCGGCCGTCAGGACCGGCCCGCACTGTACGACCACACCGCGCGGAAGCCCCACCCGCTCGTCCCGCGGGACCTGCGCTTTGGCCTGGCGGAGCGCGCGACGACCGAGGGCGTCGTGGATCCCGTCGACGAGGGGGACGTGCGCGCGGTCGCCGAACGGATCCGGGACGCGGACCCGCCCGTGGAGAGCGTCGCGGTGGCCCTCCTCCACGCCTACGCGGACCCCGCCAACGAGGCCACCGCCGCCGAGGTGCTCCGCACGGAACTCGACGTCCCGGTCACCGCCTCCCACGAGGTGCTCCCCACCGTCCGGGAGTACGAGCGCACCGCGACGACCGTCGCGGAGGCCGCGGTCACGCCGGTCGTCGGACGGTACCTGCGACGGCTCGCGGCGGTGGCCGACGACGCGGGGCTCCCCGCCCCGGCCGTCATGCAGTCCGGCGGCGGTGTCGCCGACGCGGAGACCGTGGCCGAGAACGCGGTGACGACGGTGCTCTCCGGCCCGGCGGCGGGCGTCGTGGGCGCCGCGACGGCCGCCGGTCACGCCCAGAGCGAGGGGCTCGTCACCCTCGACATGGGCGGGACCTCCACCGACGTGAGCCTCGTCCGCGACGGCGAGGCCGCGCGGACGACCGAGGCCACGGTGGCCGGGCGGCCCGTGCACGTCCCGATGGTCGACGTCGAGACGGTCGGCGCCGGCGGCGGATCTGTCGCGTGGGTCGATCGCGGCGGCGCGCTCCGCGTGGGGCCCCGCTCGGCCGACGCCGAGCCGGGTCCGGCGTGCTACGGGCGCGGGGGAAGCGAGCCGACCGTGACCGACGCGAACCTCGTGCTGGGGTACCTGGGACCGGAGACCGGCGTCGGCGAGGGGGACGGCCTCGACGTCGACGCCGCACGGCGTGCCCTGGCCGACCTCGCTCGCGAGGCGGCGCTCCTCGGCGAGGATGGAGCGGGCACCGACGTGGACGGCGAGGGAGAGCGAGCCGCAGTCGTCGCGGCCGCCCGGGGCGTCCGGCGGGTCGCGGACGCACGGACCACCGGCGCGGTCCGGCGCGCCACGGTCGAGCGCGGGCACGACCCGCGGTCGTTCGCGCTCGCGGCGTTCGGCGGTGCCGGACCGATGCACGCCGCGTCGCTCGCCGACCGCCTCGGGATGGCGCGCGTCGTCGTCCCGCCGGCGGAGGGCGTCCGCTCGGCGGTCGGCCTGCTCGTCGCCGACGAGACCCACGACGCCGTGCGGACGCGGCGCGTCCGTCTCGACGACGCCGACCCGGGAGCGCTCGCCGCGGCCTACGACGACCTCGCGGCGGCGGCCCTGGCCGACGCGAGCGACCCCGACGCGGCGTCCGTCGACCTCGCCGCCGCGTGCCAGTACGCCGGACAGAGCCACGAGCTGACGGTCCCGGTGTCGGCGCCGGTCGAACCGGCGGCCGTCGCGGCGACCTACCACGAGGCCCACGAGCGCGTGCGGGGGTACCGGCTGTCCGACGAGCCGGTCGTGCTCGTCACGCTCCAGGCCACCGCGACGGTGCCCCGCGAGGGCCCGACGCCGGCGTGGGAGCCGGCGCACGACCCGCTGACCGGGCGCCGCGAGGCCCACTTCGGGGACGCGGCCGAGCCCGTCGAGACGCGCGTGTACGACCGGGAGCGGGTGCCCCCTGGCGCGTCCTACGACGGGCCCGCCGTGTTCGAGGGCGGCGAGAGCACCGTCGTGCTCCCGCCGGGCTGGAGCGCCGACGTTGCCGGGGACGGCACGCTCGTGCTGGAGGGAGCGACGTGAACGGAGGCGCCGACGGCGGCGCCGGGGGGAGGGTCGGCGACGGCGGGAGCGACGCGAGCGCCGGCGACCTCGACGCGGTCGACCTCGAACTCCTCCGCACCCGCCTCGAGAGCGCCGCCGCCGAGATGGGCGAGGTCCTGGTCCGGGGGGCGTACTCCCCGAACATCACCGAGCGGCGGGACTGCTCGACCGCGCTGTTCGACGCCGACGGCCGCCTCGTCGCGCAGGCAGAGCACATCCCCGTCCACCTCGGCGCGATGCCGGCGGCCGTGGCGGCCGTGCGGGAGCGCGACCCCGTTCCCGGCGATGTCTTCGTCCTGAACGACCCGTTCGCGGGCGGCACCCACCTCCCCGACGTCACGCTCGTCGCTCCGCTCGCCCCGGACGACCGTGGCGTCCTCGGCTATGCGGCCTCGCGCGCCCACCACGCCGACGTCGGCGGGGCGACGCCGGGGAGCATGCCCGCCGGCGCGCGGGAGGTCTACGCCGAGGGACTCCGCCTCCCGCCGGTCCGGCTCGTCGACGCCGGCGAGCGCGTCGACGACGTGGAGTCCCTCGTCCTCGCGAACGTTCGCAACCCCGACGAGCGGCGCGCCGACCTCCGGGCGCAGGTGGCCGCCACGCGGCGCGGCGAGCGCCTCGTCGGCGACCTCCTCGCGGACCACGGCGACCGCCTCCGCGCGGCGTTCGACGCGGTGATCGAGTACGCCAGAGAGCGCGTGGCGGCCACCATCGGCGAGCTCCCGGACGGCACGTACGAGGCGCGCGACGCCCTCGAGGGCGACGGGGTCACCGACCGCGACGTCCCGCTCGTCGCGACGGTGTCCGTCGACGGCACCACGATGGACGTCGACTTCGCGGGGACGGCCGACCAGGTGGCCGGCAACGTCAACGCCCCGCTGCCGGTGGCGCGGAGCGCGGTCTACTTCGTCGTCCGGTCGCTCGTCGCCGACGACGTCCCGTCGAATCACGGCTGCTTCGAGCCGGTCACCGTGCGCGCCCCCGCGGGCTCGCTCGTGAACCCGGACCCGCCCGCGGCCGTGGTCGGGGGGAACGTCGAGACCAGCCAGCGCGTCGCCGACGTCGTCTTCCGCGCGCTCGCCGACGCCGCTCCCGAGCGCGTGCCGGCGTCGGGACAGGGCACCATGAACAACTGCGTCGTGGGGACGTCCGAGACCCAGTACTACGAGACCGTCGGGGGCGGTGCGGGCGCCACCGCCGCGGCGGACGGGCTCTCGGGCGTCCAGGTCGGGATGACGAACACGCAGAACACCCCGGTCGAGGCCCTCGAGGCGGCCTACCCCCTTTGGGTCGAGGAGTACGCGATCCGGCGGGAAAGCGGCGGGGCCGGGCGACGCGAGGGCGGGGAGGGCCTCGTCCGGGCGCTCACCGTGCTGACCGACGCCACCGTCTCGTTGCTGACCGAGCGACGACGCCGGGCGCCCGCGGGCGTCGCCGGCGGCGGCGACGGCGCGACCGGGCGCAACCTGATCGGCGGCGAGGTCGTCCCGGCGAAGGTGACCCGACAGGTGGAGCCGGGCACCACCGTCAGGCTGGAGACGCCGGGTGGCGGCGGACACGGCGCGCCCGACCGTGGAGCGTGAGTCAGACGTCGAAGACGACGTACGCCCGCCAGCCGCCGTCGGTGCGCTCGAGGGCCATCTCCGAGTAGGTGACCGCCTTCACCTCGCGAGCGTCCACGGCGGCGAGGGGCACGCCGCGTGCGGAGGCGTCGACGGTGACGCGGTCGTCGCCCCCGCCAGGTCCCCCGGCGTCGGGCGTCGAGACGGTCGCCTCGTTGTCGACGGGGAGGACGCCGCGCACGTCCCGCTCGTAGATGAGGCGGTCGAGGTAGTCGAAGAGCGCGGCCTCGCGGGACTCCGCGTCGACCGAGAGGTCGAAGCGTTCGCCGGCGGCGGGCACGTCGTCGGCCATCGCGGCCGCGAGGCCGTCGGCGACCGCCGCGTAGACCGCACCGAGAGAGTCGCCGGTGGCCTCGACGGCGACGTCCGCGGTGTGCTCCCGGAGGGTGTAGGGCACGTTCGGGGGTGACGTGGGGGCACCATAGGTGCCCCGGAGCCCGTCCGCCGGGGCGGTCCGGAGAGATCGGTGGGCGTCGGCAGGAGCGTTTAATAGTGACGGTGTGCAACCCCGGGGGTAGTGAGCACCACGGTGGAGGAGACGGTCGTGCCCGCGGGGAGCACCGACCGGGCGCGGGAGACGTGGCGGCTCAAGGAGCAGATCCGGCGCGAGGAGGACGTCCTCAAGCAGCGCCGCGGCTTCTTCATGAGCGCGTACCGCCGCGCGCGGGTCCACCTCCTCGAGTCCGACGACGACCTCCTCGCGTTCGCGGTGGTCCGGACCGACGGCTACCTCCTCTTCCTCGGCGTCCACCCCGCCCACCGCGGCGAGGGGCTGGGGGAGCGCCTCGTCGCGGCCGTCACCGCGGAGTCGGGGCCCGTCACCTGCCACGCGCGGACGACCAACGAGGAGGCCCTCGGCTTCTACGAGCACCTCGGCTTCGAGCGCGTCCGCCGCATCGACGGCTACTACGAGGACGGCGGCGACGCCTACTACCTCCGCCTGGGCGACGGCGAGGGCCAGCGGCTGCGGGACCGCCTCTCGCGGTTCCTTCGGCGGTAGGGTGCCGTGGGGGCACACCGCGCCGCCATGCCCGCCGAGGCGCAGGGGTTTTTGTCTCACCTCCCCAAGCCACGCCAGCATGGAAGAGCGCACCCGCGCCTACCTCCGCGGGCGCTTCCGGGACTACTACCGGCGCGCCGACGTCGACGCCCCGCCCGCGGCGGCGGCGCGCGAGTGGGGGTACATCCCCTGGACCCGGGGCCCCCGGACCACGATGGTGCGCCACACCTCCCTCGTCGACGTCGGGACGCTCTCGGGCTTCCTCGAGCGAGAGCGCCCACGACACGTCTACTACTCGGCCGGCCGCTACGAGGACCCCGGCGCGGAGCCGATGGACGCGAAGGGGTGGCACGGCTCCGACCTCGTCTTCGACATCGACGCCGACCACCTCCCCGGCGCGTCCGAGGAGGACCCCCTCGACGACCTCCTCGCGGCCGCGAAGCGCGAGCTCGTGAAGCTCCTGGACGTCCTCGTCGAGGACGTCGGCGTCGACGATCCCACGGTCGTGTTCTCCGGCGGCCGCGGGTACCACCTCCACGTCCGCGACGCCGCCTTCCGTCCGCTCGGGCGCGACGAGCGCGAGGAGATCGCCGACTACGTCGAGGGGACCGGGGTCGACGTCGAGGCGCTCCTCCGGACCGAACTCGTCGGCGGGGACGTCGGGCGCACGAGCCCCGCCAGCCGCCGGGAGCTCCCGACCGACGGCGGCTGGAGCCGACGGGTCCACGAGCACCTCCTTGCGACCGTCGACGACCTCCTCGCGGCCGACCGTGAGGACGCCCTCGAGCGGCTGCAGTCCCGCGACGGGTTCGGGGAGCGGAAGGCCGAGGCGGTCCTGACCGCCGCGGAGCGGAACTACGACGCCATCGCCGCCGGGAACGTCGACGTCCACGGCGCGGTCGTCGAACTCGCCCGCCGCCTCGCCGAGGAGACCGTCGCCGAGCAGGCCGCCCACGTCGACGCGCCCGTGACGACGGACGTGAACCGCCTCATCCGGCTGCCGGGCTCGCTGCACGGCGGGACCGGGCTGGTCGTGACCGAACTCGACCCGGACGACGTCGAGGGATTCGACCCCGGCACCGACGCCGTCGCGGCCCCGTTCGCCGACCACGAGGCCACGGTCGACGTCCCGGCGCGGACCGATGTGGCCCTCGGCGGGCGAACGTTCACGTACGAGGCGGGCACACACTCCGTCCCGGAGCACCTGGCCGTCCTCCTGATGGCCAGGGGCGACGCAGAGAAGGGCAAAGAATGAACCTCCAGGAACTCCGCGACGTCCAGGACCAGGAGCGCTCCTCGGACAGCCTCCAGCCCCTCCCCGACGACTTCTACGAGGAGGTCTCGGCGTACATCCGGGAGCTGAAGGACGAGCGCGCGGCCGCCGCCGAGAGCGCCGAGGACCCCTTCGACGTCCCGGCGGTGTCGCGGCTCACCGACGAGATCGAGACCGCCGAGGCCGTCGCCACGGCCATCTACGAGCGCCGGATGGGGAAGCTCCTCTCGCAGGCCAGTCTCGCCGCCGCCGACGTGGGCGGCGAGGTGGACGGGCTCACCCGCGAGGAGCGCGAACTGTTCGAGGACCTCGTCGAGCGCATCCACGAGAACAAGCAGCGCGTGCTCGACGTCCTCGCGGGAGACGGTCCGGTCGACGCGGTCGCGGACGCCGAGGCCGGCGCCGACGCCGAGGCCGTCAGCGACCCGGACGGGACGGGAGGGGGCGGCGCCTCGCGTGCGGCGAGCGCGCCGGACGACCCCTCCGTGGCCGCGGCCGACGCGATGGGGAGCGGCGACGACGCCGAGGGCGGTCCCGCGCCCGGAGACGCCGACCGGCCGGCCGACGGGGCGGAGACCGGAGCGGAGCCCGTCGACGGGGGCGCGAGCGGCGACGACCCGGCGGCGGAGGCGGCCGCCGTCGCGGGCCCGGGCACGGACGCGGCCGGCGTCGGGGACCCGTCCGCCGACCCGCGGGACGCCCCGTCCGATGCGTCGCCGGACGCCGGTACACCGCCGGACGAGGGGGACGCCGATCTCGACGACGGCACGGGCGAGGGCCTCTCGGGGCACACGACGGTCCAGATCACGCGGGACGTCGGCGAGGTGTTCGGCGTCGACGAGCGGGTCTACTCCCTCGCCGCCGACGACGTCGTCACGCTCCCGACCGAGAACGCGGAGGCGCTCCTCGAGCGGGGTGCGGCCGAACGGCTCGAGGAGTAGTGCGCGACACGGCAACGTGCGTGTCGACGGCGCGCCGTGCGCGAGGCGAGGGCCGTGCGCCTACTGGAACGCGCGGCCGACGGTCTCCTCGCCCGGTTCGACGCCCGCGCGGTCGAAGCGCTCCTCGATTTCCTCGTACTCCCGGCGGACCTCCTCGTCGACGCTCGGGCCGACCTCCGAGAGCGCGGTCTCGAAGTGCGCGCGGTGCACGCGCACGTTCTGGACGGACTCGTCGATCTCGTCGGGCGAGACGCTGTTGACGAACTCCCGGGTCGCGGCCATCGTGGCCTCCCGGACGAGCGCCTCGACGTCGGCGCCGACGAAGCCCTCGGTCTCCCGGGCGAGCCAGTCGAGGTCGACGTCGTCCGCGATGGGCTTGTCGCGGGTGTGGACCTCGAAGATGGCGCGACGGGCGGGCTCGTCCGGCACGGGGACGTGGACGTGACGGTCCAGGCGGCCGGGCCGGAGGAGCGCGCTGTCGATGAGGTCGGGCCGGTTGCTCGTGGCGACCACGACGACGTCCTCTAAGTCCTCGATGCCGTCGAGCTCCGTCAGGAGCTGGGAGACCACGCGCTCGCCGACGCCGGAGTCGCTCATCGAGCGCCCGCGCTCGCCGGCGATGGCGTCGATCTCGTCGAAGAACACCACCGTGGGCGCGTTCTCGCGGGCCTTCGAGAAGATCTCGCGGACGCCCTTCTCGGACTCGCCGACGTACTTGTTGAGGAGTTCCGGCCCCTTCACCGAGATGAAGTTGGACTGGCTCTCGTTGGCGACGGCCTTCGCGAGCAGGGTCTTCCCGGTCCCGGGCGGGCCGTAGAGGAGCACGCCCTTCGCGGCCTGGAGGTCCATCGTCTCGAAGACGGTCGGGTACTCCAGTGGCCACTGGATGGTCTCGCGCAGGCGCTCCTTGGTGTGTTCGAGGCCACCAACGTCGCTCCACGTGACGTCGGGCACCTCGACGAACACCTCGCGGAGCGCGGAGGGCTCGATGCCCTTCAGCGCGTCGCGGAGGTCGCCCTGCGTGACCTCGAGGCGCTCTAAGACCTCGGCGTCGATCTCCTCGGCCTCGAGGTCGAGCTCGGGGCGGATGCGCCGGAGGGCGTTCATCGCGCCCTCCTTCGCGAGCTGCTCGATGTCGGCGCCCACGAAGCCGTGGGTGTTCTCGGCGTACGCGTCGAGGTCGATCTCCTCGGAGAGGGGCATCCCGCGGGTGTGCACCTGGAGGATCTCCTTGCGGCCGTCCTTGTCGGGGACGCCGATCTCGATCTCGCGGTCGAAGCGCCCGCCGCGGCGCA
>JBDGTC010000075.1:0-19289 GCA_042217215.1 Halobacteriaceae archaeon | reverse complement strand
TCCTCGAGGGCGGCGAGGAGCTGCCCGTCGAGTTCGTCGACGACAACACGGCCGTCGTGCGCGGCGAACTCAACATCGACGAGGTCAACGAGGCACTCGACATCGACCTCCCGGAAGGGGAGGAGTTCGAGACCATCGCCGGGTTCATCTTCAACCGCGCGGGCCGACTCGTCGAGGAGGGCGAGTCCTTCCGCTACGACGACGTCGAGTTGACCGTCGAGCGCGTCGAGAACACGCGCATCCTCAAGGCGCGGGTGGGAAAGCTGGTCGACGAAGCCGCGGTGGCCACCGGCGGCGACGGCGGAGACGTCGGCGACGGGGCAACCACCGGGGAACCGGCGCCCGCGGCGGAGCCGGACGCCGAACCGTAGCCGGCCTGCGCCGGGACCATCGACGCGGTCGTCTCACCCCGCGACGCCGAGCGCCACGAGCGCGGTGTACGCCCCGTACCCGGCGAGGAGCGCCACGGCGAGCGAGGCGACCCACGCGAGCGCGGTGAACGCCATCTTGCGGCCGCTCACGGCCTTCGGCCCGCCGCCGCGACTCGCCGCGACGCCGCTCCCGACGATGGCGCTCACGATGATCTCGTTGAACGAGACCGGGACGCCGAGGAAGACCGCGGTCTGCGCGATGGCGAAGGAGGGGATGAGCGCGGCGATGGAGCGCCGCGGGCCGAGCGAGGAGTAGTCCCGCGAGAGGGTCTTGATCATCCGCGGCGCGCCGGTCCACGAGCCAACGAGGAGGCCGACCCCGCCGCCGGCGAGCACGTACGTCACCGGCACGTCCTCGAGGAGCGGGAGCAGCGGCCCGACGGCGAGACCGACCTGGCTCCCGCCGGCGGAGAACGCCACCAGCCCGCCGAGCGCGAGCAGGAAGTGCCGCTGGCCGCGCTCCGGCGCGCGGGCGACGTCGGCGTAGACGGCCGCCGCGACGGCGGCCCCGAGCACGGCTGTCGCGGCCACCCGCCCGACGGTCCCGGTCCCCGTCGCGCGGGCCGCGGCGACCGCGACGGAGCCGCCGCCCGTCGAGAGGAAGGCGAACTCGACGTTCGCGACGATGGCGCCGACGAGGAAGCCGAGCGGCGCCACCGCGACGCGGTCGGCGAGGTCGCTCCGGAGGAGCCGCGCGGTGGCGTACGCCGCGCCGCCGCCGGCGAAGGGGACCGCGACCCAGAGGCTGGCGATCTCCTGGTACTTCGCCCACGCCGGGGCGCCACCGAGCGCCAGCCCCGTCCCGACGACCGCGCCGGTCGCGGTGAAGGCGGTGGCAATGGGGTAGCCGGTGAACACGCCGACGGCGACCAGCGACGCCGCGGTGAGCAGCGCCACCGCGGCGGCGACCGGCGAGAGGGACGCGCCCGCGACGAGCTCGCGGCCCATCGCCTGCGAGACGTTCTCGCCCTGCACGATAGCCCCGAGCAGGCCCAGCACGCCCACGACGAACCCCGCGCGCATCACGGAGATGGCGTTGGCGCCGACCGCGGGCGCGAACGGCGTGGACCCCGAGGAGCCCGCGCCGATGGTCCAGGCCATGAACAGGCTCGCGGTGGCCGCGACGACGAGCATCGCGAGGCCGGCGGGGTCCACCATCGCTCGGGTGGGGGTTCGCCCGGCGGCATAAAAGGGTCGGGGCTCGGTGGCGACCGACCGGCCGCGTCGAAGACTTATCACGGCCTGGTCCATTTGGGACGACATGAGCGACCCGACCGAGCGTCCGTCGGTCTCCCGTCGGGCGGTGCTCGTAGGGAGTGGCCTCGCAGCGAGTGCCACACTCGCGGGGTGTTCAGTTTTGGGCGATGGGGGCCAGCAGCTACGCGCGCCGACCTGCGAGGGGACGGCCTCGCTCGGAGCGGCGGCCGAGCCGTCGGGAGCGGAGACCTGGCCGCAGCCGTGGGGCGACGGTGCCAAAACGGCCCACCGCCGCAACAATGGACCGTCGACGCTCGACACACGGTGGACCGTGACCCCCGTCCAACTCGACGACTGGCCCGGAACCGCGGAGTTTCCGGCGTTCGCGGGGACGACTCACCCGCCCGTCGTGACTGAAGACGCCGTCTACGTGTCGGCGCGAACGGGGCTGCACGCCGTCGACGCCGCGACCGGCGAGCACCGCTGGTTCCTCGACGTGTCCCTCGCGGCCGACGGCCCACTTCTCCTCGCTGGGTCGACGATTGTCGGGATGCGAGCCAGTCCGGACCACGAGACCGTCACCGGACTGGTCGGCATCGACGCCTCCTCACGAACCGTGGCCTGGCGGAACGAGGTCGTTCCCACCGGACCTCCCGCCGCAGACGGCGACACCCTGTTCGTCCCGACCCGGGACGGGCTGCGACGCGTCGAGGCCGCGAACGGGGAGCGACGTGGCGACCCCGTCACCGGGCCGTCCGGGGACGTGCCCGGCGGCCGCGACATACAGCCGTTGCTGGGATGGGGACCGACGGTGGGCGACGGCGTGTGCTACGGCCGGACGGGCCAGACCGTCTACGCCGTCGACGCGACCACCGGGGAGCGGCGGTGGACCCACGACCTCCCCACGTCGGTCGAGGGGCGGCGCGTGTACTATCTCGGCCCGCCCACGGTCGAGGGCGGGCGGTGCTTCGTCGTCCGCCAGTGGGACGTGAACGGCCTCCCCGACGACGCGGGCAGGAATGCGGGGCAGGTTCCGGGCGGGACGACGATGGCGCCAACCCGGGGCCGGCTCGCCGACTGGCACGGGTCGGTGTTCGCCATCGACGCGGCGTCGGGCGACCGGCTGTGGCGCTACGATCTCGACGGCACGATGCTATCGCCGGTCCTGTGCGCGGCGGGCGGGGCCGTCTTCGTCGGCGGGATGTATGACAGTCGCGTCCGGGAGGCGACCGAGGACGTGGGCGTCGTGGCAGCCATCGACGCCGCGGACGGTTGCCTCCGGTGGGAGCACCGCCTCGGGACGGGGGTGGGGTGCTTCCTCGGGGTCACCGGTGCCGGCGGGAAGCTGTACGGAGTCACGTCGGAGCCCTACAAGCCAGGTCCCGACGAGGCTGGGCTCGAATCGCTGTTCGTCCTCGATGCAGGCGACGGGGAGCTCCTCGACGCAGTGTCGTTGTCCGAGACGCAGGTTGCGAGTGAGGACACCGACCAGCACTCGCCGGTTGCGGTCGCGAACGGGCGTGCCGTCCTGTTCGTCGACGGGCTCGCCGGATTCGGCACGTGAGGAGTGAGTGAACGTCAGTTCGTCGTCGACCGCGCGTCCTCGCCGGACTCGGGCACCTCGACGCCCTCGACGGCCGCCGCCGTGGTCGTCTCCTTCTCGGTGTCGACGTGCCACCGGTCGACGTCCGTCTCGAACGCCGCGAGGCGCTCTCGGGCGGCCGCCTTCAGGTCGTCGTCGTTGACGTTGACCTCGAAGACGTACTCGCCGTCGCGCGTGCTCGCGATGTTCGCGCTCACGAGGTCGTTGTCGAAGTAGTAGGGGGTGAACCGCGTCATCACGCGGCGGTAGACCGCGTCCTCCACGCGGCGGATAGCCCGCCGGCTCGCGGTGTCGGCCGCGCGCTTGACGTAGTCGACCGAGTCCTGCCAGTTGTCGAGCGCGCCGTCGCGGTCGTCGTCCTCGAGGCGGGCGTAGGACTCCGAGAGCTTCTCGCCCGCGGTCTGGAAGTCCTCGTCGGCGCTCCGTCCAGCGGCCTCGCCGCTCCCCTCGCCGACCGAGGCCTGCTCGGCGGTCTTCTCGCTCACGTCCTCGCCGAGGCGCTCGTGGGCCTTCGGGCGCCACTCGTTCCACTCCTCGAACTCGGGCGTCCCGTCCAGGCCGGACTCCCGGAGGGCCTCCGTCACCCGCTCGCCGTGCTCGACCACGTCCTCCCAGGTCCCGCGGACCTTGAACCCGGAGATGCTGTCTTCCATCGCGTCTGGCCCCCGGTTCGCCCGCGAGCTACATACGGCTGGCGGGGGTGTGAGTGTCACGCAGCCGCCGAATCCCACTCACTCGACGTCCACGCGCCCGCCGGTCGCGCTCCGCAGGCGGTCCCGGAGGGCGGCCGCCTCGTCGACGGGCACCGACACCGCGAACCGCACGTCCTCCCCGTAGTCCGCCTCGAAGTCGGCGCCGGCGCTCTCGAGCACCGAGCGCACGGTCCCGGAGTCGTCGTACGCCACGACGGCCGCGAAGCGCTCCCGCGGGCGGCGCTCGGTCACGCCGGCGTCGTCGACGGCCTCCTTCACCGCCCGCCCGTACGCCCGTGCGAGGCCGCCGACACCGAGGTTCGTGCCGCCGTAGTACCGCACCACCGCGGCGACGACGTTCTCGAGGTCGCGCTGGACGAGCACGTTGAGCGCGGGCTTGCCCGCCGAGCCGGTGGGCTCGCCGTCGTCGTCGGCCCGCTCGCGGAGGACGCCGTCGTCGTCCCGCACCCGACTGGCCGGGACGACGTGGGTCGCGTCGGGGTGCTCGCCGCGGACCTCCTCGAGGAACGCCGCGGCCGCGTCGGGGTCGGTCGCGGGGGCGACGTAGCCCACGAACTCCGAGCCGCGGACGGTGAACGCCGCCTCGCCGCGCCCCGCGACGGTGCGGTACGGCTCGCGGGCAGGGGCGCCGGGAGAAGAATCGTCTGCCCCGCCCATCTCCGTCACCTACAGTTCGCCCTTCGTGCTCGGCACGCCGCCGCCGGTCACCCGGGTGGCGTCGTGGAGCGCGCGGGCGAGGGCCTTGAACAGCGCCTCGATCTCGTGGTGGGCGTTCTCGCCCGCGACCTCGACGTGGAGCGTGAGCCCCGCCGTGGTCGCGAGCGAGCGGCAGAAGTGCCGCGCGAGGTGGCTCGTGAACTCCCCGACGCGCTCCTGGGAGAACGACCCGTCGAAGCGGAACACGGGGCGGCCGCTGACGTCGAGCACCACGCCGGCGACCGCCTCGTCGAGGGGGACGCGGCGGTCGGCGAAGCGCTCGATGCCGGCCTTCTCGCCCAGTGCGTCCGCGAGGGCCGTCCCGAGCACGAGCCCGACGTCCTCGACGGTGTGGTGCTCGTCGACCGCGAGGTCCCCCTCGGCGGTGACGTCGAGGTCGAAGCGGCCGTGGCGGGCGAAGCTCTCGAGCATGTGGTCGAGGAAGCCGACGCCGGTGGTCACGTCGGACTCGCCCGTGCCGTCGAGGTCGATGGCGACCTCGACCGTCGTCTCCGCGGTCTCGCGGCTCGCCCGCCCGGTCCGGCCGCCGTCGTCCCCGCTCATGGTTGTTCCTCGGAGCGGTGTGCCATCACGGTGTCGGTCGCGGGGGACTACTCGCGGTCCGCGACCGCGGCCTGGGCCTCGCCGAGCGTGAACGCGCCCTCGTACAGCGCCGTGCCGACCACGCAGGCCGCGGCGCCCGCGTCCGCGAGGGCCGCGACGTCCCCGACGGTGGCGACGCCGCCGCTCGCGACGACGGGGACGTCCACGGCGTCCGCGACCGCCCGCACCCGGTCGGCGCGGACGCCCGCCTTCCGGCCCTCCACGTCCACGTCGGTGTAGAGGATGCCCGCGGCGCCGAGGTCGGCGTACCGTGCGGCCGCCGTTGCGGGGTCGAGGCCCGTCCCCTGACGCCACCCGGCGACGACGACCTCGCCCGCGCTCGCGTCGAGGCTCACCACGACAGCGTCGGGGTGGTCCGCCGCCAGGTCGGCGACGAGGTCGGGGTCCTCGACGGCGGCGGTCCCGAGGATGACGCGGTCGACGCCGGAGTCGAGGAGCCGCTCGGCGTCGGCCGCGGAGCGGATGCCGCCGCCGACCTGGAGGTCGACGTCGACGGCCTCGACGATGGCCTGGACGGCCTCCGCGTTGGCGCGGGCGCCGTCGAAGGCGCCGTCGAGATCGACGACGTGGAGCGTCTCGGCGCCGGCGTCGACCCACCGCCGCGCGGCGGTGACGGGGTCGCCGTACCGCTCGCCGGTGCCGCGCTCGCCGCCCACGAGCTGGACGACCTCGCCGCCCTCGAGGTCGACGGCCGGCACGACTTCGAACGTCTCGAACATGGTCGGCCCTCGTCGGGGCGGCACATAACGGCCCCGACACCGTCCGCCGCCCGGCTCGCCCCGGGCGACTCACGACGGCCGGGTGACGCACGACGACTCGTCCCGAGTGGCGAACGACTTTATGCCGCGACGGGCGAGTCACGGGAACGCATGGAGCTGCTGCTCGGCGTCGGACTCCTCGTCGCGGTCTTCGTGGGGTTCAACATCGGCGGGTCCTCGACGGGCGTGGCATTCGGGCCGGCGGTGGGGAGCGGCGTGCTCTCGAAGGTCCTCGCCGCGGCGCTGATGACGGCGTTCGCCCTCCTCGGCGGGTGGACGGTGGGCCGCAACGTCATCGAGACGATGGGCGGCCGCATCGTCCCCAGCAGCGAGTTCACGCTGGTCGCGAGCGTCGTCGTCCTCTTCTTCGTCGGCCTCGCGCTCCTCATCTCGAACCTCTTCGGCGTCCCCGCGTCGACCTCGATGACGGCGGTCGGCGCCATCGCCGGACTCGGCACCGCGACGGGCACCATCGACTGGGCCGTGATGGGCCAGATCGTCATCTGGTGGCTGGTCGCGCCCATCCTGGCGTTCTGGGTCTGCGCCGTGGTGGGCCGGTACCTCTACCCCCACCTGTTGCGGTGGAGCGGGCTCGACTCCTCCGGCGTGGCACTCGTCGTGGTCGACCGCTCCGGCCGGCTCCCGCGGCCACAGGTCGCTCCGGACGCCACGCCCCGGGACGTCGTCGCGGGCGTGCTCGTCGTCGTCATCGGCTGCTACATGGCCTTCTCCGCGGGGGCGTCGAACGTCGCGAACGCCGTGGCGCCGCTGGTCGGTGGCGGGTTCATCTCGCCCGACCACGGCGTGTTGCTGGCTGCGGGCGCCATCGGCGCCGGGGCGTTCACCATCGCGCGCCGCACGCTCGACACGGTCGGGAACGACCTGACCGACCTCCCGCTGCTCGCCGCGCTCGTCGTCGAGGTGGTGAGCGCGTCGCTCATCACGTTCCTCTCCCTCCTCGGCATCCCGGCGAGCCTCGCCGTGAGCGCGACGATGTGCATCGTCGGCCTCGGGTGGGGGCGGGCGACGCGCGCCGTCAGCTTCTCGGAGGCCGCCTCGGCCGCGGTCCACGGTCCCGACGAGGAGACCGCGGGGCTCGCGGGCTCCCGGACGGGCGGAGCGGGCGGTGAGGATGCGGACGGGGAGCGCGGGGCGAACGGGAGCGCCGGGGGCGGAGGAACGGGCGGTACCGGTGCGGACGAGGAGGTCCCTCCCATCGGTCAGGGTGGTGACGGCGAACTCGCGCCGGGGGACCTCTTCGACCCGTCCACGACCGGCCGGGTCATCGTGCTCTGGCTGCTGACGCCCAGCCTCTCCGCTCTCGCGTCCTTCGTCGTCTTCTGGGCCCTCCCCGTCTGACGCCACTCACGAACAACAAGCTTGAACAGCCAGGCCGTGGAAATTCGTGGTGATGCCCACCGTAGAATATCTGAACTACGAGGTGCTCGACGACCAGGGTTGGGACATGGACGACGGGGACCTCTTCGAGAAGGCCGCCGACGCCGGCCTCGACGACGAGGACTACGGCTCCCTCGACGTGAACCAGGGCGAGTACATCCTTGAGGCCGCAGAGGCCCAGGGGTACGACTGGCCCTTTTCCTGTCGCGCCGGCGCGTGTGCCAACTGCGCGGCCATCGTGAAGGAGGGCGAGATCAACATGGACATGCAGCAGATCCTCTCCGACGAGGAGGTCGAGGAGAAGATCGTCTACAACGCGAAGCACCTCGACTACCTGCAGAACCGCGTCATCTGAGCGGCGCGTGGCTCCCCCGCCGCTCGCGCTCGTCGCCGACCTCGCCACGCCCGCGGACCTCCTCCGTCTCGCGACGGTCCCGCTCTTCGGCTGGGCGGCGTACCGCGACGTCCGGAGCCGCCGGGTGCCCAACCGCACCTGGCTCCCGGTCCTCGCGCTCGGGCTCGCGGCACTCGCACTCGACCTCCACGCGGCGTGGGGGAGCCCCTACCGGCAGCCCCGTCTCGTCCGGAGCGTCCTCCTGAGCCTCGGCCTCGTCGTCCCGACGGCGTACCTCCTCTGGCGACTCGGGGGGTTCGGCGGCGCCGACGCGAAGGCGCTCATGGTCCTCGCGGTGTGCTTCCCCACCTACCCGGTGTTCTACGGGCCGGGCTTCGTCCTCCCGCACGTCCAGAGCGCGGCCGGCCTGTTCTCGCTCACCGTCCTCACCAACGCCGTCATCGCGGGGGCGGTCTACCCGCTCGGCCTCGCGGTCCGCAACGCCCTCCGGGGACGGGTCGGGGCCCACGCCTTCGTCGGCGTCCCGGTCCGCGTCGCGGACCTGCCGACCCGCCACGGCCGGCTGCTCGAGACGCCCGCGGGCTTCGGCCGCTCCGGGCTCGACCTCGACGCCCTCCGCATGTACCTCCGGTGGCGTGGCGTCTCCATCGACGCGCTCCGCGCGGCCCCCGACCGGCTGCGCGACCCGGCCACGCTGCCGGACTCGCCGGGAGCACCGACCGACGGGGCCGTCGACCCGGCGGTCGACCCGCCGGACGACGAGCACGCTCGGCCCGTCGAGGACCCGCTCGCCGACGACGCCACGTCCGCACCGTCGGCGGGCGCCACCTACGTCCCGGACGAGGAGCCCGCGACCGGACCCGCCGATGGCGGCCCGGGCGAGCACGACGACCCGTGGGGCGCCCGCGCGTTCCTCGCGGCCATCGACCACGGGGCGTACGGGATGACCCCGGAACAGCTTCGGGAGGGTCTCGACCTCCTGGTCGAGCGCGACCGCGTCTGGATCTCGCCCGGTATCCCCTTCCTCCTCCCGCTGTTCGTCGGGCTGGTCGTGGCCTTCACCTACGGCGACGTGCTCGTCGCGGTCCTCGTCGCGCTCGCGGGGCTCTGAGACCGCCCTCGTAACGCCTATCCGCCCGCGCCGACACCTCCGAAGCGATGACCGACGTGGCCGGCGCTGAGGAGTCGAGCGACGCGGGCGAGGACCCGTCGCCCCCGGGGACCCGCGCGGCGACCGACGGCGGTGCGGCCGAGTCGCCCGCCGGGGACGCCACCGCGACCGAGCGCGTCCCGCTCGCGTTCGACGACGGCCTGCTCCCCGTGGTCGCCGAGGACGTCGAGACCGGCGAGGTGCTCATGCTCGCGTACGCCTCCCCGGCCGCCCTCGCGAAGACCACGGAGACCGGGCTCGCCCACTACTACTCGCGCTCACGCGACGAGCTGTGGCAGAAGGGTGCGACCAGCGGTCACGTCCAGCACGTCGAGTCCGTGCGCGTCGACTGCGACGGCGACGCACTCTGCTACCGGGTGCGCCAGGAGGGGCCGGGTGCGTGTCACACCGGCCACCGGAGCTGCTTCCACCGCGAGGTCGAGTCCCTCGAGGTCCGACCCGACGGTCCGGTCGCCACCGCCAGCACCGTCGACGAGCCGAGGTTCGACCCCGACGACGTCTACGGGGAGGGCTAGCCCGTGGGCGGCGTCGAGGGCGCCGACGGCACGGGTCGGCCGGGTGCGGGAGACGACACGCCGACCGACGACCTGATCGCCGACCTCGCCGCCGCGGGCGAGACCCTCGACGCGGCCGCGGCGGCGGTCGCCGACCGCGGGGCGGCGGAGACCGATCGCCTCGCCGACGCCCACGACCGCGTCGCGGGCATCCTCGACCGCTTCGAGGAGCGCGCCACCGACTGGGACGACTTCGAGGGGTACGCAGAGTTCCGGACGGAGCTCGGCCGGGCGGTCGCCGACCTGTCTGACGACCTGCCGGAGCGGGCGGTCGACGCGCTCGAGGCCGCCGACGACCACCTCGTGACCGGCGGCGTCGCGGAGACGCTCGACGCGAGCGACTTCGAGCGCGCCCGCGAGGAACTCGAACCCCTCGCCGCGGCCGCCGCGGACCGCGACGCCCTGGCCGCCGCGCGCGAGCGCTACGCGACGGCCCGCTCGACGCTCGTGACGCGGCGGGATGCACTAGACGACCGCGCGGACGAGCTCGAGCGCCTCCAGCGCCTCGGCGAGGCGGACCTCGACGCCCCGGTGGAGCGCCTCCGGGAGCCCGTCGCGGCGTACGACGACGGCGTGACCGACGCGTTCGCCGACCACCGCCAGTCGGCACCCCTGACGACCCTCCTCGACCTCCTCGCGACGGCCGCCGAGCGCCCGTACGTCGACTACGACTCGCCTCCGGAGCGCCTGCGCGACTACGCGGCCGACGCGCCCGTCGGCGACGAGCCGCTCCCGACGGTGCTCGAGTACCTCTCCTTCTCGCGCTCGAAGCTCGCCCACTACGTCGAGGACCCGGACCGCTTCCGGACGGCGGTGGCGACCAACCAGACGTACCTCGAGCGCCTCGACGCCGACCCGCTCACGGTTGGGTGGCCGCCACCGCCCGCCGACCGCCTGCGGTACGCCGCGCGCGAGCGCATCCCCGTCGTCGGCCGATTCGCCGACGACGAGGTGGTGGCCCACCTGCGCGAGGTGCGCGAACTCGCCGCCGGAGAGGGTCCCGTCGACTACGGGCGGCTCCGGGAGAGCGCGGTGGCGCGGTCCGAACTCGAGGAGGCGGAGCGCGAGCGGGTGCAGTCGGGCGCCGTCGCCGACGAGCTGTCCCGGGTGCGCGCGGAGCGCAAGGCGGTCGAGGCGGCGCTGGCCGAGCATCCCCCGGTGGACGAGCGCGTGGACGAGGCGGCGCCGGACCGCTAGGCGTTCCCGGCTCCGTCCAGATCAGTGCCGCGCTGGCCGGAGACGCTCCCGGCGGCGACGAGTCTCCCGTAGAGAACCGCGTCGACGTCTTCCTCGGTCTCCACCCCCGACGAGACCATTCCGTCGTGGAATCGGGCGACCTCGTCCGGGTCCAGTTCGTCCATCGCCGGTGGGTAGCCGACGTCGCGATGTAACTGTTCTCCCGCAACCGTCCGAGCACTTTTCAGCCAGCACGCCGCAGGGCCGCCATGACACGAACGGCCGCAGTCGTGGGCGCCGCCGGGGGCGTCGGCGCGACCCGCCTCACCGTCGAGACGGGCGCGGCGCTCGCCCGCGCCGGCCACGACGTCGCGCTCCTCGACGCCGCCTGGGGGACCCAGGGCCTCGCCCGCCACGTCACCGGCCGCGTCGCGCCCGACCTCACCGACCTGCTCGTCGCCGACCGCCCGCTGGCCGACGGCCTGCGGGACCACGACGGCGCGGCCGGCGCGCCGGGTCGGCTCGCCATCTGCGCCGCCCACGCGCCGTTCGAGCGGGTCGCGTCGGCGAAGGCCCGCGACGTCGCCCGGGGGCTCGGTGAGCGGCTCGACGCGGCGGTCGACGGCGCGTTCGACTACGCGCTCGTCGACACGCCGCCGGTCGCGGCGAACCAGGCGGTCGCGGCGGTCGCGGCCGCCGACCGCGTGCTCGCGGTGACCGCGCCCACCGAGCGCGGCGTCGACGCGCTCCAGGGGACCCGGGCCCGCCTCGCCGACCTCGGCGCCGACCTCGACGCCGTCGTCCAGAACCGCGTCGCCGACGACGCGACCCCCGACGCCGACCTCACGGTCCCGGACGCGGGACTTCCGCCCGCCGGCGAGACGCCCGCCACGCTCGTCACCGGCCACCCCGTCGGTCCGGCCGCCGCCGCGGTCGCCGAGGCGGCGGTCGAGACGTCTCTGGACCTCGACTTCGAGCAGGGGCTCGTCGACGCCGCGCGTCGGCGCCTGGGCTGAACGCCGTCGAGCCCCAGCCCGATTGGGGGAACCCCTCGGCGAGGAACCAGTCCGCCCACTATTTATTCCAGGCCCGCATTGCCGTGCACAGAGATGGTCCGCATCGCCTTCGTCGCGAACCTCGCACTCGCACTGGGCGCGCTGGCGTGCTGTGCGTGGCACGCGTGGCCGGACCGCGACCGGCTGACGTTCCTCGCGACGGCGACGGTGTACGGCGTCCTCCTCGAGCAGCTCGTCATCATCGCCTTCGAGGCGTACCGGTACAACGTCGCCGACTACATCCTCACCGTCGGCGACGTCCCGGTCGTCATCGGCTTCGGGTGGGCCGCCATCATCTACGCCGGTTACGAGACCGCCCACCGGCTCTCTGTCTCCCGGCCGGTGCTGCCCGCCTTCGTCGCGCTGTTCGCGCTCAACATCGACCTCGCCATCGACGCGGTGGCGATCCGCGTCCCCTTCTGGCAGTGGACGCCGCCGGGCGCGTGGTTCGGCGTCTCGCTTGGGAACTTCCTCGGATGGTACCTCGTCGCCTTCCTGTTCGCGGGGGCGTGGCTGGTCCTGTCCGAGCGGGCCGCCGCGGCGCTCGGTGCGGGGTGGCCGGCGCGGCTCCTCACCGCCGTCGGGACGGTCGTCCTGGCCGTCGCGGGACTCACCGCGGGGCTCGAGGCGTGGACGCGCTTCACCGAGACCACGCCCGGGAAGGTCGCCGTCCTCGCGGTGGTGGTCGTCGCCTCGCTCGTGGTCGTGCTCCGCGACGAGCCGGTCCCCCGTCGGCTCGACCCGCGCATCGCCGCGGTGCCCCTCGCGTACCACGGCTTCTACTTCGCGCTCCTCGTCGCCTTCGAGATGTACGTGGAGCAGCCGTGGCTGCCGGTCGTGAGCGCGATGATGATCGTGCTGGGACTGACGGTCCACGTCGGCGCACTCCCCCGGTTCCGGCGGGAGCCGGCGGCGGCCGACGGCACGGGGTAGGGCGACGGGCGCGAGCCGCGGGCGTCAGGCCTCCTCGACGCGGAGCGTGAACCCCCACTCGTAGCGCTCGTGTGCCTCGGCCGGTCGCCGTGCCGTCCTGCGGTACGGCGCCCACCCGATGTCGTCTGTGAACCGGTACTCGCCGGGCACGAGACACCGGTGTTCGACCTCGCGGGACCCGAAGACGGCGAGTCGGTAGGCGTGTCGTTGTCCCGGGGCCCACTCGAAGTCCTCTTGGGTGTGGAAGACGTTGAAGCCCCCTTTCCCGGCTCGATTGAGGAGATTCCGGATACTGTCGTCGCGCTTCCAGCAGCCCTCCAGAATCGGTGCGTACGATGGGTGGAGGAGCAGGAGCCGGCGGTCCTCGCTGACCAGGGGCCGGAGGCCGCGGTTCCCGCCGCCCTCGACCTCCCAGACCGACCGGTCGGCGGTGTTCTCGACTGCCACCTCGACCGTGGCGGTGTGTGATTCGGTCACGCGGGGTTCGAGGACCTCGACGCTGGGCTGGAGGGCGTATCCGTTGTCGACCGTCGTCTCAGCCTCGACGGTCACCCGGAGCGGCAGGTCGGTGACGTCGGAGGCCGTGGCGGAGGGTGACGGGCCCGACGTCGGGGGAACCTGACCGGCCGGCGTGGCCGAGGGAGAGGGACCGCCGGGGGGCGTGCCGTCGTCGACCCCGGCCGGACAACCGGCCAGCGCCCCTGACGAGGCCGCGAGCGCCGCGAGGAGCGGACGTCGGCGCATAGCGGTTATATGCGCGGCTCGGCCATAAACGTTGGTCCCGTGACCTGACTGTCGGCCTACTCGTAGACGTCGGCGGCGAGGCCGTCAGCGATGTCCGCCGCGACGGCGTCGAGGTCGTCGTCACCCAGGTCCGGGCGCTCGTCGAACAGCGCGTGGATGGGTGCGTTCCCGTCGCCTGCGAAGCGGGGGACGACGTGGCCGTGGACGTGGGGGACCTCCTGGCCCGCCGCCTCGCCGTCGTTGAACGCCACGGTCGTGGCGTCCGCGTCGACCGCGTCCTCGACCGCCGGCGCGACGCGCTGGAGCGTGGCGTACACGGCCGGTGCGAGGTCGTCTGGGAGGTCGCGGAGCCGGCGGTGGTGGGCCTTCGGGATGACGAGGGTGTGCCCGCGGGCGAGCGGGTTCGCGTCGAGGAAGGCGAGTGTCGCCTCGTCCTCGTAGACGGTGCGGGCGGGGATCTCGCCGTCGACGATGGCACAGAAGATGCAGTCCTCGGACATGGGCGGAGGCTGGGCGCCCGCACCCATCAAGGTTCGCCGTGGCTGGGTCGCGCGGACGCCGGGGGACGAGGACGCAACGACGGCGGCAGCCGAGCACAAGGTTAAACGCGAGCGCGACGAAGGTCCGGGAGAATGGCGGCCGACGCAACCGAGTACGTCGACCACCCGCTCCTCGCGCCCCGGGCGCTCGAGGCGCGGACCTACCAGACCGAGCTGGCGGGGGTCGCCGCCGACGCCCACACGCTGGTCTGCCTCCCCACCGGGCTCGGGAAGACCGCCGTGAGCGCGCTCGTGACCGCCGAGCGCCTGCACGCCGACGCGGGCGGGACGGCGCTGTTCCTCGCGCCCACGAAGCCGCTCGTCGAGCAGCACGCCGCGGACTACCGCGAGTGGTTCGAGGTGCCCGACGACGACGTGGTCGTGTTCACCGGCGAGGTGCGGCCCGACGACCGCGCCGACCTGTTCGCGGACGCCCGCATCGTCGTCGCGACGCCACAGGTCGTGGAGAACGACCTCGTCGGCAACCGCATCTCGCTACGGGACGTCGTCCACCTGACCTTCGACGAGTGCCACCGCGCGACCGGCGACTACGCGTACACGTACATCGCGGAGCGCTACCACGCCGACGCCGCCGACCCGCTCGTGACGGGGATGAGCGCCTCGCCCGGCGACGACGAGGACGCCATCCGGCAGGTGTGCCGGAACCTCGGCATCGAGCGCGTGGAGGTGCGGACCGCCGAGCACGACTCGGTCGCGCCCTACACCCACGACACGAGCGTGGAGTGGAAGACGGTGGAGCTCCCCGACGCCATCCAGGAGATCCGGGACGCGCTCAACGGGGTCATCGAGGACCGCCTCGAGTCGCTCGCGGACCTCGGCGTGAACCCACCGAGCGGGCCGGACCTCTCCGAGCGGGACCTCCAGACCCTCCGCCGGCGGCTCCAGTCGCTCATCGACGACGAGGACTCGGCGGGGTACACCGGGATGAGCCTCCACGCCGAGCTCCGCAAGCTCAAGACCGCGGTGACCTACGTGGAGACGCAGTCCGTGGAGGCGTTCCGCCGGTACCTCGAGCGCCAGCACAACGCCGCGCGCGCCTCGGGCGCGTCGAAGGCCACCCAGCGGTTCGTCTCCGACCCGGGCGTGAAGCGCGCGCTGCGCCTCGCGCAGGACTACGACGACCTCCACCCGAAGTACCGGCAGGCGCGGATGCTCCTCGCCGAGACGCTGGGCATCGCCGGCGGCGACCGCGTCATCGTCTTCACCGAGTCCCGGGACACCGCCGAGGCGCTCACGGCGTTCCTCGGCGAGCACTTCGAGACGCGGAAGTTCGTCGGCCAGTCCGACACCGAGGGCAGCGACGGGATGACCCAGACCGAGCAGCGCGAGACCCTCGAGGCGTTCCGCGCGGGGGAGTTCTCCGTGCTCGTCTCCACCAGCGTCGCGGAGGAGGGCCTCGACGTCCCGGAGGTCGACCTCGTGCTGTTCTACGAGCCCGTCCCCACCGCCATCCGGTCCATCCAGCGCAAGGGCCGCACCGGCCGGCAGGACGAGGGCCGCGTCGTCGTCCTGCTCGCGGAGGACACCCGCGACGAGGCGTACTTCTGGATCGCGAAGCGCCGGGAGGAGGAGATGCGCGACCAGCTCGCGGAGCTCGACTCGCTCGCCCCCGAGCTGACGGCCGACCTCGGCGGGCCGGCCGGCGAGCAGGCCACAGTCGACGGTGCGGCCGGGGGTGACCCCAGCGCCCCCGGCGACGGGAGCGCGGTCGTGGACGACGCCGTCGGGAACGACGGCGCCGGCCAGCAGGCAGCCGCGGACGGCGCCGGTGCGGCGGTGGACGGCGATGCCGACACCGGCGAGGCGGGCACAGGAGACGACCGCCCGCAGGCCGGGCTCGACGCCTTCGCCCCCGACGAGGGCGGTGACGACGCCGGAGACGGCGACGGAGACGGCGACGCCGACCGGTCCGGCGAGGGCGACGGTGACGCGGTCGTCGCGCGGGCCGGTGAGGACCCCGGCGACGGTGACGCCGGGGCGGACGCCGCGGCGGAGGCGACCGCCGACGCCGCCGACGACCCGGTCGAGGTGGTCGTCGACCAGCGCGAGCTCGACTCGCCCATCGCGAAGGACCTCTCGACGCGCGGGGACGTCGAGGTGCGCCTCGAGACGCTGGCGGTGGGCGACTACGTCCTCTCGGACCGCGTCGCGGTCGAGCGCAAGTCGGTCGCGGACTTCCTCGACAGCCTGCTGGGCGGCGACGACCGCTCCGTGTTCGAGCAGACCGGCGAGCTGGTCCGGTACTACGACCGGCCTGTCGTGGTGCTCGAGGGGGACGGCCTCTTCGAGGAGCGCAACGTCCACCCCAACGCCATCCGGGGCGCACTCGCCGCGCTCGCCGTCGACTTCGGCGCGAGCGTCCTCCACACCCGGGACCCCGAGGACACCGCCGGCCTGCTCGAGACGGTGGCGAGCCGCGAGCAGACCGAGCGCGACCGGGAGGTGAGCGCGCACGGCGAGAAGGCGGCGAAGACGCTCGCGGAGCAACAGGAGTACGTCGTCTCGTCCGTCGCGGACGTCGGGCCCGTGACCGCGCGCTCGCTGCTCGCGGAGTTCGGGAGCGTCGAGGCGGTAATGACCGCCGACGTCGACGCGCTGCAGGAGGCGGAGGGCGTCGGCGAGATCACGGCCGAGCGCATCCGCGAGGTCGTCGGGAGCCAGTACAGCCCGTAGCCCGTCCGGGGCGGCCGCGGGTTCCCCGGCCCGTCCCGCCGGCGGCGGTCCCGCTCAGGGGACGACCGTCACCGGCACCGCCTCCGCCCGCACCACCGTCTCCGCCGCGCTGCCGAGGATGGCGCGCTCGACGGTGCCGGCGCCGTGGTGGCCCATCACCACGTGGCCGTAGCCCTCCGCCTCCGCGAGTTCGACGATGCGCTCGCCGACGTGCTTCGCCGGGCGCAGGTCCATCTCGAGGTCCACGTCGACCTCCGGGTCGGCGTCGATGCCCGCCGCAGCGAGTTCGGCCTCCGCGCGCTCGATCAGCTCGCGGGTCGCCTCGGTCTCCTCCGCCGTGAAGTGGACGACGTGGAGCGACCCCCCGAAGGCGCCCACGAGCTGCGCGGCGTACCGCAGCGCGCGCATGGACGGCTCGGAGCCGTCGATAGGCACGAGCACGTCGACGGGTCCGTCGTCGTCTGTGACCGGGTGGTCGAGGTCGGTCGGGTCGCCCGCCGCGTCGTCACCATCGGCAGCGCGCTCCGGCTCGGTCATGGCGGTAGTGGTCGCGGCGGACTGAAAAAAGGTGGCGCGCTCCGCGGGGGCACCGCCGGGGCACCGGCGGCCGGCCCCTCAGCGCACCTGGTCCACCGCGGCGAGCGCCTCGGCGGCCTCGCTGGCCGCGGCCAGGAGCTCGCGGGAGCGGCTCACGTCGTCCGTGGCCTCCGCCTCGCGTGCGAGTGCGGCGAGCTTTCGCGAGAGGGCCGCGCGGGCCTCGTCCACGCTCGCGGCGTCGCCCGCTGGAGCCTGCCGGCCGTCCCGGGAGGCCTGCCCGGGCTGTCCCGCCGGCTCCGTCTGCCGGGCCTGCTGGCGCTGGCCGCGCTCCTCCGCGCGGGACCGGGCGTCGCGCTGGGAGCCGGCGATGCCGGTCGCGGCGTCGGGTCCGGACTGCTCGCCGCGCTCGTCGGCCGACTGTTCCCCGCCGCGCTGCCGGGTCGCGTCCCGCTGACCGCGGCCGGCGGGCTGCTGCGCGCCGTCGTCCGCGGACTGCCCGGCCTGCGCCGCGTCGGCCTGGCCCTCCTGGCGGGCTGCCTCGGCGTTCGGGTCGTCACAGACCGAGCAGAACTCCGTCCCCTCGTACCGGAAGATGGGGTTGCCACACTCGTCGCAGTGGGAGTTGGTCATCGTGGCGCCCTGGAGCAGCAGCTCGCTCATGCGCTGGGTCGCCTGACGACCCTCCTCGTCGGCCTCGTACTTCTCGCGGAGGCGCTCGCGCTCGGCCTCCTTGTCGAACCCGCCCGCGGCGTCGTCGGTGTCGCTCATGGGCGAATAGAGTGGGCCAGCACCGAAAAGCGTACTGACCGGGCTGTCGGGGACCGGACGCCGTCGTGGCGCGGGCGCTCGCCGGGCGGGGCCGGGCGCGAGATGGGTCTCCGGACAATAATCAGGACACACAGACCCGCCGCAGACGGGCTGAGAGTCCCGTTCCGAAGCGTTTAACCGCCGACGAGAGTTCTTCTGTCCCATGGCAAAGGTCAGCGTGGTCGGCGCCGCGGGCACGGTCGGCGCTGCCGCCGGGTACAACATCGCGCTCCGGGACGTCGCCGACGAACTCGTCTTCGTCGACATCCCCGAGCAGGAGGACGTCACCGTCGGGCAGGCCGCCGACGTGAACCACGGCGCGGCCTACGACGCAAACACCACGGTCCGCCAGGGCGACTACGCGGACACCGCGGGGTCGGACGTCGTCGTCATCACGGCCGGCATCCCGCGCCAGCCGGGGCAGAGCCGCCTCGACCTGATGGAGCAGAACGCGGGCATCGTCGAGAGCATCCACGACAGCCTCGCCGAGCACTCCGAGGACTTCGTCTCCATCACCACCTCGAACCCCATGGACGTGCTCAATCGCCACCTCTACGAGGTGGGCGACCGGCCGCGAGAGCAGGTGATCGGCTTCGGCGGCCGCCTCGACTCCGCGCGCTTCCGGTACGTGCTCTCCGAGCGCTTCGACGAGCCGGTGGGCAACGTCGAGGCCACCATCCTCGGCGAGCACGGCGACGACCAGGTGCCGGTCTTCTCGAAGGTGCGGGTCAACGGCACCGAGCAGTCCTTCTCCGCCGACGAGCGCGAGGAGATCCTCGCGGACCTCCAGGAGTCCGCGATGGAGGTCATTGAGCGCAAGGGCGCCACCGAGTGGGGCCCCGCGACCGGGGTCGGCCACATGGTCGAGGCCGTCCTCCGCGACACCGGCGAGGTCCTGCCCGCGTCCATCGCCCTCGCGGGCGAGTACGGTCTCGAGGACACCGCCCTCGGCGTGCCGGTGAAGCTCGGCGCCGACGGCGTCGAGCGCGTCGTGGACTGGGACCTCGCCGACCGGGAGCGCGACGCGCTCCACGAGGCCGGCGAGAAGCTCGCCGAGCAGTACGACGCCATCCAGTAGACCCGCCCTCCTGCGTCCCTCCACGCTCTGACCCCCGACCACCCGCGCGAGCGACGACTCCTGAACCACTAAGTGCGGCAGTCGGGTAGTCCCGGCCACATGGTCGAGTCCACAGCGGTCCACGCCGCGGGCGCCGCGCTCGCGGCGGTCGTGACCCTCTACGCGCTCTCGCAGTGGTTCGCGAGCCGTGACCGCGGCGCCCGGGTGCTCCTGCTGGGGGGCGTCG